>NZ_JBHVDD010000006.1:0-156808 GCF_042802995.1 Streptomyces sp. NPDC057438 | reverse complement strand
GCACTCCTGAGAAGCAGTGGGCGCAGCCCCTGCTTCTCAGGAGTGCGGGGAACTGCGTGACCAGCCACGACGGACCCGCACCCGCACCCGGCAACGCGCCCCCAAACTCAGTGGCGCTGCTCCGGCACCCCCGTCGCGGAGGACCGCAACGACGCCATCTCCGCCCGCAACAGCCGCACCTCCTCCGTCAGCTCGGTTATCGCCGCGGTCTGCCGCCGCTCCTCCGCGTCGTCCTTCTCGAACCGCGCCATGAACCACGCCGCGATGTTCGCCGTCACCACACCCAGCAGCGCGATCCCGGACAGCATCAGCCCGACGGCCAGGACCCGCCCCAGCCCGGTCGTCGGTGCGTGGTCCCCGTACCCCACCGTCGTCATCGTCGTGAACGACCACCACACCGCGTCGTCCAGCGTGTCGATGTTCCCGCCGGGCGCGTTGCGTTCCACCGACAGCACCGCCAGCGAACCGAATATCAGCAGCCCGATCACCGAGCCGACGACATACGTCGTGAGCCTTATCTGCGAGGCCATCCGCGCCCGCTGCCCGACCAGCAGCAGTGTCGCCACCACCCGCAGCAGCCGCAGCGGCTGGATCATCGGCAGCACCACGGCCGCCAGGTCCAGCCACCGTGTCCGCACGAACTCCCGGCGCCGGTCGGTGAGCGCGAGCCGCACGAGGTAGTCGAGGGCGAAGGCGGCCCACACCCCCCACTCGACGAGATCGCACCACCACCTCACGTCCGTGCTCACGTCGGGCCGGACGATCGGCACGGCGTACGCCACCGCGAACAGGGCCGCCAGAACGAACAGCGGCCGCTGAGTGTGCTGCTCCCACCGGACCTGGGCCGGGACCGTTCGCTGCTTCATGGGCGCATAGTAGAAAACGTGAAGGGGTGGTGAACCACCGGTTCACCACCCCTTGACCGTGCAGCGGATGCTATGCGTCGCCTCCCGCGGCACCCGGGTCCGCCGCCGCCACGTCGAGCAGCTGGTACCGGTCGATGGCCTGCTTCAGCAGCGAGCGGTCGACCTTGCCCTCACGGGCCAGCTCGGTCAGCACCGCGACCACGATCGACTGTGCGTCGATGTGGAAGAAGCGCCGGGCCGCGCCCCGTGTGTCCGCGAAGCCGAAGCCGTCCGCGCCCAGCGACTGGTACGTGCCCGGCACCCAGCGCGAGATCTGGTCCGGCACCGACCGCATCCAGTCGGAGACGGCCACGAACGGCCCCTCGGCGCCGCTCAGCTTCTTCGTCACGTACGGGACGCGCTGCTCCTCCTCGGGGTGCAGCAGGTTGTGCCGCTCCACCTCGACGGCCTCGCGGCGCAGCTCGTTCCAGGAGGTCGCCGACCAGACGTCCGCCTTCACGTTCCAGTCGGCGGCGAGGATCGCCTGCGCCTCGACGGCCCACGGCACCGCCACACCGGAGGCGATGATCTGCGCGGGGATCGAGCCCTCCGTGCCGGCCCGGTAGCGGTGGATGCCCTGGAGGATGCCCTCGACGTCCACGTCCGCCGGCTCGGCCGGGTGCTGGATCGGCTCGTTGTAGACGGTGAGGTAGTAGAAGACGTCCTCGCCCGGCTTGCCGTCGGCGGTCTCGCCGTACATCCGGCGCAGGCCGTCCTTCACGATGTGCGCGATCTCGTACCCGAACGCCGGGTCGTAGGCGACACAGCCCGGGTTGGTGGACGCCAGCAGCTGCGAGTGCCCGTCCGCGTGCTGCAGACCCTCACCGGTCAGGGTCGTCCGGCCGGCGGTCGCGCCCAGGACGAAGCCGCGCGCCAGCTGGTCGGCCATCTGCCAGAACTGGTCGCCGGTGCGCTGGAAACCGAACATCGAGTAGAAGACGTAGACCGGGATCAGCGGCTCGCCGTGCGTGGCGTACGCCGAACCGGCCGCGATCAGGGAGGCCGTGCAGCCCGCTTCCGAGATGCCGTCGTGCAGCATCTGGCCCGTCGGCGACTCCTTGTACGCGAGCAGCAGATCGCGGTCGACCGCCTCGTACTGCTGGCCGAGCGGGTTGTAGATCTTCGCGCTCGGGAAGAACGAGTCCATGCCGAAGGTGCGGTACTCGTCAGGGGCGATCAGCACGAAACGCTTGCCGATCTCCTTGTCCCGCATGAGGTCCTTCAGCAGGCGAACGAACGCCATGGTCGTGGCGATCGACTGCTGACCGGAGCCCTTCTTCACACTCGCGTACGTCTTGTCCGCGGGCAGCGGCAGCGGCTTCGCGCGCACGACACGCGTCGGGACGTACCCGCCGAGCCCCTTGCGGCGGTCGTGCATGTACTGGATCTCCTCCGAGTCCCGCCCGGGGTGGTAGTACGGCGGCGCGCCGGACTCCAGCTCCTTGTCGGAGATGGGCAGGTGGAGGCGGTCGCGGAAGCCCTTGAGGTCGGCGACCGTCAGCTTCTTCATCTGGTGGGTGGCGTTGCGGCCCTCGAAGTTCGGGCCCAGGGTCCAGCCCTTGACCGTCTTCGCCAGGATGACCGTCGGCTGGCCCTTGTGCTCGTAGGCCGCCTTGTACGCCGCGTAGATCTTGCGGTGGTCGTGACCGCCGCGGCCCAGGTGCAGGATCTGGTCGTCGGTCATGTTCTCGACCATCGCGCGCAGCCGGTGGTCGTCACCGAAGAAGTGGTCCCGGATGTACGAGCCCGTCTCGGTGGCGTACGTCTGGTACTGGCCGTCCGGCGTGGTGTTCATCCGGTTGACCAGGACACCGTCGCGGTCCTGGGCGAGCAGCGGGTCCCAGGAGCGGTCCCAGACCAGCTTGATCACGTTCCAGCCGGCGCCCCGGAAGACCGATTCCAGCTCCTGGATGACCTTGCCGTTGCCGCGCACCGGGCCGTCGAGGCGCTGGAGGTTGCAGTTCACCACGAAGGTCAGGTTGTCGAGGTGCTCGCGGGCGGCGATCGTGAGCTGGCCGAGCGACTCCGGCTCGTCCATCTCGCCGTCGCCGAGGAACGCCCACACATGGGACCTGGAGGTGTCCGCGATACCGCGGGCCTCCATGTACCGGTTCATCCGTGCCTGGAAGATCGCGCCCAGCGGGCCGAGGCCCATGGACACCGTCGGGAACTCCCAGAAGTCCGGCATCAGCCGCGGGTGCGGGTAGCTGGACAGGCCGTACGGCGCCTTCGACTTCTCCTGGCGGAAGGCGTCCAGCTGCCGGTCGTCGAGCCGGTCCAGCATGTACGCGCGGGCGTAGATGCCGGGGGAGGCGTGGCCCTGGAAGAAGATCTGGTCGCCGCCGTCGCCCTCGTCCTTGCCGCGGAAGAAGTGGTTGAAGCCCACGTCGTAGAGGGAGGCGGAGGACGCGAAGGTCGCGATGTGGCCGCCGACGCCGATACCGGGCCGCTGGGCGCGCGACACCATCACGGCGGCGTTCCACCGGGTCGCGTTGAGGATCTTCCGCTCGATCTCCTCGTTGCCGGGGAAGAACGGTTCGGCCTTGGTGGGGATGGTGTTGACGTAGTCCGTGCTGCGCATTTCGGGCACGGCCACGCGCTTCTCACGGGCCCGCTCGATGAGCCGGAGCATCAGGTAGCGCGCGCGCTCACGGCCGCGCTCGTCCACGGCGGCGTCGAGCGAGTCGAGCCACTCCTGGGTCTCCTCGGGATCGAAGTCAGGGACCTGACTCGGAAGGCCGCCAATGATGATCGGATTGCGATCGGATCCGGAAGCCACGCTGTTCCTTAGCTGTCAGAGGGCCGCTCTTCAGGGGTTCTGCAAGGGTGTTCTCTAGGTGCCTGCACCGCCCCCATCGTGTACCTCAAGGACGTAAACGTCACCTCTACCGAGAGGTAACCAGGACGGTCGCCCGCTCGACAAAGGTAGTAAAGGTATTCGATGCTCGTACCCCCGGATGGTTGCCGAATGCGCAAAACGGGCAGAACGGTGTGGCGTGCGTCACGTGAGGCGGTGAATGGCCGCAGAGAGTTGCGGTGACACGGCCCGGATCGTCACCGTTTCGGCGGTCTGGAAGGCTGGGTACTTGCGCGATCGGTCCCGCCCGTGTGGACTACGGCCATTGCTTCGCGCACGCGCGTGGCTCATTCCCCAGGGGGCGACCCCACCCGAACATGATCAGGAGGCAACCCGTGAGCGCGACCGCGGACCACGCGGAGGAGCGGACGAACCCTGCCGCGAGGCTGGGGTTCCAGCCCGAGCAGGTGGTCCAGGAGATCGGCTACGACGACGACGTAGACCAGGAGCTCCGCGAGTCCATCGAGGAAGTCGTGGGCAGTGAGCTCGTCGACGAGGACTACGACGACGTGGCCGATGCCGTCGTGCTGTGGTTCCGAGACGACGACGGCGACCTGACCGACGTACTGGTGGACGCCACCACGTACATCGAGGAAGGTGGCTCGATCCTGCTGCTGACGCCCAAGACCGGGCGGGACGGCTATGTGGAGCCCAGCGACATCTCCGAAGCCGCGACGACCGCGGGGCTGTCCGCGTCGAAGAGCGTCAGTGTCGGCAAGGACTGGAGTGGGAGCCGGTTGGTGACGCCCAAGGCGGCGAAGTCGAAGAAGTAGTGACGTGAACCCGCGCCCCCGGAGCGAGGCCCCTCGGGGCCACCCCTCCGGGGGCGCGGCGTTTGCCCTGCGTAGGCTGGGCCACCCGAACGGTCCATGAAGGGACTCAGGAACATCATGGCGATCCAGGTCGGCGACAAGGCTCCCGATTTCGAGCTGAAGGACAACCACGGGGCCACCGTGCGGCTCGCGGACTTCCGCGGCGAGAAGAACGTGGTGGTGCTCTTCTACCCGTTCGCGTTCACCGGCGTCTGCACCGGTGAGCTG
Source organism: Streptomyces sp. NPDC057438 (assembly GCF_042802995.1). Classification (NCBI taxonomy): domain Bacteria; kingdom Bacillati; phylum Actinomycetota; class Actinomycetes; order Kitasatosporales; family Streptomycetaceae; genus Streptomyces; species Streptomyces sp. NPDC057438. The sequence goes on along the minus strand of NZ_JBHVDD010000006.1, from coordinate 152,006 downwards.
TGCGAGCTGCGGGACAACCTGCCGAAGTTCGTGAACGACGACGTGCAGCTGCTGGCGGTCTCGAACGACTCGATCCACACGCTGCGGGTCTTCGCCGAGCAGGAGGGCCTGGAGTACCCGCTGCTGTCGGACTTCTGGCCGCACGGCGAGGTCTCCCGGGCGTACGGCGTGTTCGACGCGGACAAGGGCTGCGCGGTGCGCGGCACCTTCATCGTCGACAAGGAGGGCGTCGTCCGCTGGTCGGTCGTCAACGCCCTGCCGGACGCCCGCGACCTGAACGAGTACCTCGCCGCCCTCGACACCCTGTGATTCTTCGGTTCCAAGCCCTACGGGGATCGGGAACCCGTCATTAGGATCGACACGTTGATCCGACACCAACGCAACGCAGGGGCTCCCCGCCCCTGAGACCAAACGGAGGACCTCGTGGGAGTCAGCCTCAGCAAGGGCGGCAACGTATCGCTGACCAAGGAGGCGCCGGGCCTGACCGCGGTCATCATCGGACTGGGGTGGGACATCCGCACCACGACCGGTACCGACTTCGACCTGGACGCCAGTGCCCTGCTGCTGGACGCGTCGGGCAAGGTCAGCAGCGACGCCAACTTCATCTTCTTCAACAACCTGAAGAGTCCGGATGGCTCGGTCGAGCACACCGGTGACAACCTCACCGGTGAGGGCGAGGGCGACGACGAGCAGATCAAGGTCAACCTCGCGACCGTCCCGGCCGAGATCGAGAAGATCGTCTTCCCGGTCTCGATCTACGACGCCGAGAACCGCCAGCAGTCCTTCGGCCAGGTCCGCAACGCCTTCATCCGCGTGGTGAACCAGGCCGGCGAGGCGGAGATCGCCCGCTACGACCTCTCCGAGGACGCCTCCACCGAGACGGCCATGGTCTTCGGCGAGCTGTACCGGCACGGCGCCGAGTGGAAGTTCCGCGCCATCGGCCAGGGCTACGCCTCCGGTCTGCGCGGCATCGCCCAGGACTTCGGTGTGAACGTCTGAGTCACGGGGGAAGTAGCCCCCTGGGCTCGCCGACTCACCACGTCCGGCGCCGCTGTCGTCACCGACAGCGGCGCCGGACGCGCTCGTACGACGGGGGCGGGCGGTCCGCGCGTACGCACACAACTGAACAGCTGAGCAACTGAAGCTCGAAAATCGGGGAGGACCAGCACCATGGGCGTCACACTCGCCAAGGGAGGCAATGTCTCCCTCTCCAAAGCCGCGCCGAACCTCACGCACGTGCTGGTCGGTCTCGGCTGGGACGTCAGAACCACCACCGGGGCACCCTTCGACCTCGACGCCAGCGCCCTGCTCTGCCAGGGCGGCCGGGTGCTGGGCGACGAGTGGTTCGTCTTCTACAACAACCTCAAGAGTCCGGACGGCTCGGTCGAGCACACCGGTGACAACCTCACCGGTGAGGGCGACGGCGACGACGAGTCGCTGATCATCGACCTCTCCCGGGTGCCGGTCACCGTCGACAAGATCGTCTTTCCGGTCTCCATCCATGACGCCGAGAACCGCGGCCAGGCGTTCGGCCAGGTCAGCAATGCCTTCATCCGCGTCGTCAACCAGGCCGACGGTCAGGAACTCGCTCGTTACGACCTTTCCGAGGACGCCTCCACGGAGACCGCGATGATCTTCGGCGAGGTCTACCGCTACGGCGGGGAATGGAAGTTCCGGGCGGTGGGACAGGGGTACGCGTCCGGTCTTCGGGGCATCGCACTCGACTTCGGTGTGAACGTGTCGTAGCGCTTTATGCGCAAAAACCGGGGCCGCGTGGGGTGCGCGGGGCGCCCGACTACACTTCGGGTTCAAAGTTTCGTAAAGCCGCGCGCGGCGCGGGGGAACGCCGTACACACACGATTGGGTAGCCAGTGGTTCTGAAAACCTTCGGCTGGTCGTTCGCGGTCACCGCGCTCGGCTTGGTAGCAGCTGTTCTCTACGACGGATGGACGGCGCTCGGGCTCGTCGCGATCCTGTGCGTCCTGGAGATCTCGCTGTCGTTCGACAACGCGGTGGTCAACGCCGGGATCGTGAAGAAGATGAATGCCTTCTGGCAGAAGATCTTCCTCACCATCGGCATCCTGATCGCCGTCTTCGGTATGCGGCTGGTCTTCCCCGTCGTCATCGTCGCCATCAGTGCCCAGCTCGGGCCGATCGAGGCCGTCGACCTGGCGCTGACCGACAAGGACCAGTACCAGCAGTACGTGACCGACGCGCACCCGTCGATCGCGGCCTTCGGCGGTATGTTCCTGCTGATGATCTTCCTGGACTTCATCTTCGAGGACCGGGACATCAAGTGGCTGGGCTGGCTGGAGCGTCCGCTGGCCAAGCTGGGCAAGATCGACATGCTGTCGGCCTGCATTGCGATGATCATCCTGCTGATCACCTCGATGACCTTCGCGACCCAGGCCCACCAGCACGGCGGCACCCATGCCGACAAGGCGCAGACGGTCCTGATCTCCGGACTCGCGGGTCTGATCACCTATCTCATCGTCGGTGGTCTCTCCGGCTACTTCGAGAACAAGCTGGAGGAGGACGAGGAGCGCGAGCACGAGGAGGAGGAAGAGGCGGCGCGTACCGGCAAGCCGCGCTCGGCCGTCGCCCTCGCCGGCAAGGCCGCGTTCTTCATGTTCCTCTACCTGGAGGTCCTGGACGCGTCCTTCTCCTTCGACGGTGTCATCGGCGCCTTCGCCATCACCAACGACATTGTTTTGATGGCGCTGGGCCTCGGTGTCGGCGCGATGTACGTCCGGTCGCTGACCGTGTACCTGGTCCGCCAGGGCACCCTCGACGACTACGTCTACCTGGAGCACGGCGCCCACTACGCGATCGGTGCCCTCGCCGGCATCCTGCTCGTCACCATCCAGTACGAGATCAACGAGTTCATCACCGGTTCCATCGGTGTCATCCTGATCGCCTGGTCCTTCTGGTCCTCCGTGCGCCGCAACAAGGCGCTGGCGGCCGAAGAGGGAAAAGCTGACGCCGCCGACAAGGCGGCTGTCTCCTCCGGGGTGTGACCACCCGTGCGGTGAGGGCAGGATCTGAGCGGGGCGGCAGACGAGGACTCCTCCTCGTCGGCCGCCCCGCTGGTGGTTGACGCGACGAGACGGCGGGTGTGGGGCGGGCATGAGTTTCCTGGACAACCTCTGGCGGGGGCGGGCCTCGGAGTTCGACGCGGGCAACGCGGCGACCAACGCGATCGAGCTGACCAAGCGGCACCAGAAGGTCTCCCTCTCCAAGCAGAACGCGGCGGCGGGCCATCTGCGCGTCAACCTGTCCTGGCGGATGCGGACCTCCGACATCGGCGGGCCCAAGCGGCAGAGCGTGCTGCGGCACCCCTTCAAGGCGCTCCGGCCGGAGGAGGTCCAGGCGCACAGCCGGAGCATGGTCAACGTCGACCTCGACCTCGGCTGTCTGTACGAGCTGGCCGACGGGACCAAGGGGGTCGTGCAGCCGCTGGGCGGCTTCCTCGGGGACATCAACGAGCCGCCGTACATGCGGCTCAGCGGGGACGACCGGTTCGGGTCGGGGTCCGGCGAGACGATGTACATCAACCTGGACCACCGGGACGCCTTCCGGCGGATGCTGGTGTTCGTCTACATCTACGACCAGACGCCCGCCTTCGACCGTACGCACGCCATCGTGACCCTGTACCCGAGCAACGGCCCGCGCATCGAGATAGGCCTGGACGAGAGGCACCCGCAGGCCCGGTCCTGCGCCGTGGTGCTGATCGAGAACGTCAAGGGCGAGATCACCGTGCGCCGGGAGGTGAAGTTCGTCTACGGCTTCCAGGCCGAGCTGGACCGGCTGTACGGCTGGGGACTGCAGTGGGGGCGGGGATACAAGAGCAAGGCCGAGCGTTCCTGACGCCCCCGGTGCTCAGCGGCCGATGAACTGCGGGCCCTGCGGCGGCAGGCGGAAGTCGGGGTCCAGGGCCGCCGCCGTGGGCTGGGGATAGCCGTAGGCCGGGCCGTTGGTGGTGGCCGGGGTCGGCTGGGGGTGCGGATAGCCGTAGGCGGACTGCTGCGTGACGGCCGCCGGCGGGTAGCCGTACCCGGGCTGGGCCGGGACGCCGGCCGGGGGCTGCTCGGGAGGCAGCGGGGCGGAGGTCTCGGGGGACGGGGTCTGCGTCGTGGCGGTCTGGTCGGCCCCGGCGGCGGTCGACTCGTCGACCATGATGCCGAAGTTCGTGGCGAGCCCCTCCAGGCCGTTGACGTACCCCTCGCCGAGGGCGCGGAACTTCCAGCCGCCGCCGCGACGGTACAGCTCGCCGCAGATCAGGGCGGTCTCCTCGCCGGTCTCGGGCTTGACGTCGAAGTACGCCAGCGGTTCGGCGTCCGCGACCGTGGCGTCGTACAGCAGGATGCGCAGCGACGGCACGCGGTCGAAGGTGACGTCCCCGGCGGAGGCCACCAGGAGAATCTGGCCGACAGCGGACTCGACACCGGCCAGGTCGGTCTGGATCGTGTCGGTGGGGCCCTCGGCCACCCGCTTCTGGCCGAGCCGCCACACCTTGCCGGAGGGGTGGCGCGGCTGGTTGTAGAAGACGAAGTCCTCGTCGGACCGTACGCGGCCGTCGGGGCCGAGGAGCAGCGCCGAGGCGTCGACCACCGGTACGCCCTGCCCGGGCGACCAGCGCAGCACGGCGCGGACCGCCGTGGCTTCGATCGGGATGTTCGACCCCTTCAGCATCGCGTGCGTCATGCGGTCATCCTGCCCTCTCGGTCCTGATCACGACAACGCGGGGGCGGCGAACCGCCGGTGGAGATGTTGGACGCCCGACACGGCCGGGTTACCAGAACTTCACGCCCGGCGGGAACTGATGTCACACATTTGTACGTACTATTACCGGCCACGATCGTGACCGGACGCCCAGCAGCCACGGGGGAACCACATGCGTCATTTCGGGCACATCGCCCCTGAGCGACGCCAGCGTCTCTTCTACCGGGAGCCGGAAGCCTTCGACGCAGACTCCCCGGCCCGGGTGCTCGCCGCCGCGCTCGGCGCCACGCTCTACAGCCCGGCCACCAGGGAACGGCTGGCCGACGACGTCGTCAAGCAGGCCGGACGCGGTGTGGTCTCCATGGTGCTGTGCCTGGAGGACTCCATCGGCGACGCGGAGGTCGCGGACGCCGAGGAGAATCTCGTCCGCCAGTTCGCCGACCTCGCCGAGCGGCCGGATGCCGACCTTCCGCTGCTGTTCATCAGGGTCCGCCTCCCCGAGCAGATACCCGACCTGGTCCGCCGTTTCGGCCCTGCCGTGCGCCTGCTGTCGGGGTTCGTCTTCCCGAAGTTCACCGAGGAGCGGGGCGTCGCCTTCCTGGAGGCGCTCACCGCCGCCGAGGCCGCGAGCGGCCGGCGGCTGTTCGGTATGCCGGTGCTGGAGTCGCCGGAGCTGATGTACAGGGAGACGCGCGTAGAAGCGCTCCAGGGCATCGCCCACACCGTCGACAAGTACCGCGACCGCGTCCTCGCGCTGCGCCTCGGCGTCACCGACTTCTGCTCCTCCTACGCCTTGCGCCGGGCCCCCGACATGACCGCCTACGACGTCCAGATCGTCGCCTCCGTGATCGCGGACGTGGTGAACGTGCTCGGACGGGCCGACGGCACCGGGTTCACGGTGACCGGGCCGGTGTGGGAGTACTTTCGAGTACAGGAGCGCATGTTCAAGCCGCAGCTGCGCACCAGCCCCTTCCTGGCCAACCGGGCCGGGGAGCTGCGTGAGTCGCTCATCGAGCACGCGCTGGACGGTCTGCTGCGCGAGATCTCCCTGGACCAGGCCAACGGGCTGCTCGGCAAGACCTGCATCCACCCGTCGCACGTCCTGCCCGTGCACGCGCTGTACGTGGTCAGCCACGAGGAGTTCGGCGACGCGCAGGACATCCTTCGGCCCGACCGGCACGGGGGCGGGGTCCTGCGGTCCGCGTCCCGCAACAAGATGAACGAGGTCAAACCGCACCGCGCCTGGGCAGAAAGGGTTCTGCAGCGTGCCGAGGTGTTCGGTGTCGCCAACGAGGACATCGGGTTCGTGGACCTGCTGGCCGCGGGTCTGCCCGACTGACCGCCACGACTGAGGAATCGATGATCAACGCAGCGAACGACACGACAGGTACGCCCGGACCGTCCGGCGGGGTCTGGTCCGGGACCTGGGTCCGTGCGCGGCTCGGGGTCGACCTGGTCGGGGACGAGGAGCTGAGCGGGCTGCTGGGCCTGGCCCTGCGGCGCAACCCCAAGCGGGCGCACCTGCTGGTCTCCAACGTCCTCGGCAAGCACGTGCCGCAGTCGCCGGCCGTCGTCCACGGGCACGGGTTCGCGCTGGGCCGCCGGGTACGGGAGCTGCTGGGAGAGGCCGGGGCGCGGACCGCGGTCGTCCTCGGGTACGCCGAGACGGCCACCGGGCTCGGCCACTCGGTCGCGGACGGACTCGGCGAGGCGCCCTACCTCCACTCCACCCGGCGCCCGGTCGAGGGCGTCCGCCGGGCGGGCGGTTTCGAGGAGTCCCACTCCCACGCGACCTCGCACCTGCTGCTGCCGGAGGACCCCGCCCTGCTCGCGGGGCCCGGGCCGCTGGTGCTCGTCGACGACGAGTTCTCCACCGGGAACACGGTCCTCAACACCGTCCGCGCGCTGCACGACCGCTATCCCCGCGAGCGGTACGTCGTCGTGGCGCTGGTCGACATGCGCTCGGCCGCCGACCAGGGGCGGCTGACCGAGTTCGCCCGGGAGATCGGCGCGCGGGTGGACCTGGTCACCGCGGCGAAGGGGACGGTGCGGCTGCCGGAGGGCGTCCTTCAGAAGGGACAGGCGCTGGTCGCGCGCTACGAGACCGCGTCGCCCGGACCGGCCGGTACGGGCGACGTCTCACGGGTCACCCGGGTCGGGCTGGGGTGGCCCGAAGGCGTGCCCGATGGCGGGCGGCACGGCTTCACCCCCGCGCACCGCGCCCGCCTGGAGGGCGCGCTGCCCGGGATGGCCGCACGCCTCGCGAAGGCCCTGCCGCCGACGGCCCGGCGGGTGCTCGTCCTCGGCTTCGAGGAGCTGATGTACGCGCCGCTGGCGCTGGCCCGCGAACTGGAGCTGCTGGTGGACAGGCGGGCGGAGGGCCCGGGCGGGACGGAGATCAGGTTCTCCACCACCACCCGGTCACCCGTCCTGGCCGTCGACGACCCCGGCTACGCGATACGCAGCCGCATCGTCTTCCCGGCCCACGACGACCCGGCGGACGGGCCGGGCGAGCGGTACGCCTACAACGTGGCCGGCGGAGGCTTCGACGCCGTGGTCGCCGTCGTCGACTCGATGGCCGACACGCCCGCCCTGCACGCCGACGACGGACTGCTGGCCGCCCTGGCCGCCCAGGTGCCCGCCGTGCTGCTCGCCGTGGTGCCGTCGTACGTCCCGCCGTCCCGGCCCCGCCCCGACAGCAGGCCCCGGCCGGGCACCGGCGCGGTGGGCGAAGGCGAGCGGCGGTCCGCGGACGCCGGAGCCCAGGGGTCGGCCGGCACCGGCGAGCCCGCACTCCCGGACGCGCAAGCCCACGCGAGCGGGTCCACCCACGCGAGCCGGCCGGCCGCCGCGGGGACCGCGGAAGCGTCCGACATGCCCGGAACACCCGGGTCCGCGCCGCCCGGCCGGACACCGGCGCCGACCGCCCGTACCACCGGACACCCCGCGTCGGCGCACGCCGACCCGCGCCTCACCGAAAGGCCCTCCATGCTCCCCGACCCCCTGCGCGGTCCCGACTTCTCCTCCTACGCGGCCGACGAGGTGGGCTGGCTGCTGCGGGACCTCTCGGACGTGACGCTGGAGGCGCCCACCGAGGAGCGGGAGGAGGCGATCCAGAGCGGGGGCGCCCACTACGCGGAGTCCCTGCCGGTCGAGTACCAGCCGAGCGAGCAGTACCAGGCCCTCTTCCACAGCGCCCTCGACACCTCCGCCGGGCGGATCGCGTCGGCCGTGGGCGTGGTGACCGAGACCGTGCTGGCCGAGCGGTCCGCTCGGCCCGTCCTGGTGTCGCTGGCGCGGGCCGGGACGCCGGTCGGCGTGCTGATGCGGCGGTGGGCGCGGTACCGGCACGGCATCGACGTACCGCACTACGCCGTGTCCATCGTGCGCGGACGTGGCATCGACGCCAACGCGCTGCGCTGGCTGGCGGCCCGTCACGACCCCGCCGACGTGGTGTTCGTCGACGGCTGGACCGGCAAGGGCGCGATCACCCGTGAACTCGCCGCCGCACTGCTGGAGTTCGAGAAGACCGACGGCATCGGCGGCTTCGACCCGGAGATCGCCGTGCTCGCCGACCCGGGCTCGTGCGTGCGGACGTACGGGACGCGGGAGGACTTCCTGATCCCGTCCGCCTGCCTCAACTCCACCGTCTCCGGGCTGATATCGCGGACCGTGCTGCGCGCGGACCTCGTCGGGCCCGACGACTTCCACGGGGCCAAGTTCTACCGGGAGCTGGCCGGCGACGATGTGTCGGTGGCCTTCCTGGACGCCGTCTCCGACCGCTTCGAGGAGGTCACGGCCACCGTGGACACCCGGGTGGGGGAACTGCTCGCCGCCGACCGCGCGCCCACCTGGGAGGGCTGGGCGGCCGTCGAGCGCATCAGCGAGGAGTACGGCATCCACGACGTGAACCTGGTCAAGCCCGGTGTCGGCGAGACCACTCGGGTGCTGCTGCGCCGGGTACCGTGGAAGATCCTCGCGCGGGCCGGGGCGGGCGCGGACCTCGACCACGTACGTCTGCTCGCCGAACAGAGAGGGGTACCGGTGGAAGAGGTGGCCGAACTGCCGTACACGTGCGTGGGGCTGATCCACCCGCAGTACACGCGGGGCGCGACCGGCGCCGACGGCAGGGCGGTGACGGTCTGATGCCCGGTCCCCGCGTCCTCGTCGCGAGCGATCTCGACCGTACGCTCATCTACTCGGCCGCCGCGCTCGCGCTGACCATGCCGGACGCGCGGGCGCCCCGGCTGCTCACCGTCGAGGTGCACGAGAGCAGGCCGCTGTCGTACATGACGGAGACGGCCGCCGGGCTGCTCGCCGAGCTGGGGGACGCGGCGGTGTTCGTGCCGACGACGACCCGGACGCGCAAGCAGTACCAGCGGATCAATCTGCCGGGGCCGGAACCGGCCTACGCGATCTGCGCCAACGGCGGGCATCTGCTCGTGGACGGTGTCACCGATGTCGCCTGGCACCAGCGGGTCACCGCCCGGCTCGCGGACGAGTGCGCGCCGCTCGACGAGGTGCGGGCCCATCTGGAGGCCACGGCGGACCCGGCGTGGGTGCGCAAGCACCGGGTCGCGGAGGACCTGTTCGTCTATCTCGTCGTCGAGCGGGAGCTGCTGCCCGAGGAGTGGGTGAAAAACCTCGCGGTGTGGGCCGAGAACCGGGGGTGGACCGTGTCCCTCCAGGGACGCAAGATCTACGCCGTGCCGAAGCCGCTCACCAAGTCGGCGGCGATGCGGGAGGTCGCGCGGCGGACCGGGGTCGAGCTGACGCTGGCCGCGGGCGACTCCCTGCTGGACGCGGATCTGCTGCTCGCGGCGGACCGGGCCTGGCGGCCCGGGCACGGGGAGCTGGCGGACGAGGGGTTCATGGGGCCCGGGGTGACTGCGCTGCCCGAGCGGGGGGCGCTGGCCGGGGAGCGGATCCTTCGGGAGTTCCTGCGGGCCGTGCGGCAGTGCTGAACCCGGGGTGGGTTTCTGTGCCGGTCAGGGGGTGTGGTGATCGGCGGACTGCGGGTGTGTCGTGGTTCGTCGCGCAGTTCCCCGCGCCCCTGAGGAGTCGCCCCTTCTCAGGAAGCGGACCAGGACGAAGACCAGCAGGGCCAGGCCCGCTCCGCCCAGGACGATCTTCGAGTACGTCGACGCGATCGCCGTCACCTCGGTCCAGTTGGCCCCGAGGAAGTAGCCGGCCAGGACGAAGGCCGTGTTCCACAGGGCGCTGCCCAGGGTGGTGAGCAGGGTGAAGACGGGCAGGGGCATGCGTTCCACGCCGGCCGGTACGGAGATCAGGCTGCGGAAGACGGGGATCATGCGGCCGAAGAAGATCGCCTTGGTCCCGTGCCTGAGGAACCACGCCTCCGTCCTCTCGATGTCCGAGACCTTGACGAGGGGCAGCCTGGCGGCGAGGGCGACCGTGCGGTCGCGGCCGAGGAGGGCGCCGACACCGTAGAGGGCGAGGGCGCCCACGACGGAACCCGCGGTGGTCCACAGCAGAGCCGCCAGGAGGTTGATCTGTCCGGTGCTCGCGGCGAACCCGGCGAGGGGGAGGATGACCTCGCTGGGGATCGGCGGGAAGAGGTTCTCCAGCGCGACGGCGATGCCCGCGCCCGGTGCGCCCAGCAGATCCATCAGACCGATGATCCACTGGGGCGCGCCGCTCATCGACTCCTCTTGCATGGCTGTCATGGGGGCACGCTAGGTGAACGAAGCTGAAGAGAGCCTGAGGGGGCGGTGAGCACCCGGGGGCCTGGCTGAAAGTATGCTTAAACGGGCCCGTACCGCAGGGGTCCGATGAACGCTCCCGGGGCGGTGGCCGTTGATCGGAGTGTGTTGATCAACCGCAGCATCCGCCGCCGCAGCATCCGCCACCTCCACCGCCCGCCCGGGGCGCCGGTGCGGACGCGGCGGCCGAACCTCCGACGGCGACCGTCGACAGGAGTTTGACCGTGTCGGAGTGGCCGTCGGGGCAGTCCGCGGGGGCGGACGACTCGGCCATCGGGCGGCTCAGTTCGAAGGTGTCGCCGCAGGTCCGGCAGCGGTATTCGTAGCGAGGCATGGGCCCAGGCTAACCGCCGTCCGCGCGGCGGCAAGGGTCCTGCACAATGGCTGGTCGGTCACACTGGCCAGATTTTCACGCTACTGACAGAAGCAGTTGTGAAAGTGACTGATAATTTGTGGTCGCTGTGTGGAGGCCGGAAGGCTGGGGGAACAGGGGGCTCATGGCCGCGCGAGTGGCGGCTGTGACCTACCACACGGGCGATGCCAAGTGGGGAGGGGGGACAGTCATGACCGCTGTCCTTTGCCGATCGGGAGCCACGTCTCCTGGTCGAACAGTTGCCGTGCGTGGGCGAAAGGTTGCCGCGCACCGCCGAATCGTTGCCGCGCATCGCTCGGGCCGCCCGCACGAGGGGGTCCGCCTTGGCTAGGCAGGGAAACCCGGCCGGTTCCGAGGGCGAGGACCGCGCACGCCGTCGGCGTGCCCCGGGGGAGGGGCGGACGGAGGGGGTCCGGGAGTCGGACCTCACCATGCAGTTGAAGCTCCCCCCTGCCCCGCCGGACGAGACCATGCAGCTGAGGCTGCCCGAGCCGGGTTCGTTCGACCTCCCGCAGGAACAGCCGAAACCGGGCGGACGAGGCCGGCGCAAGGCGCCGAGGCCGTCCGTTCTGGCCAGGTTCACCGCCGTCGCCGGCGCGCGGCTGGCCCCTTTCGCGCCTTTCGTCAGCCGGATGCGCCCGCAGTACCCGCGCCCGGGCCGGGCGGACTGGCGCCGCTGGGTGCCGTCCTGGCGGCAGTCGCTGGGGGCCGCCGGCCTGGCCGTGGGCGCCAGCGGCATGTTCCTCACCGTCGCCTACGCCGCCACGGACATACCCGCCGACCTCAACACCTTCGCCACCCAGCAGGACAACGTGTACTTCTGGTCCGACGGCACGCCCATGGCCCGTACCGGCTGGGTGCGCCGGCAGGCGATGCCGCTGAAGGACGTGCCCGAGGACGTGCGCTGGGCGGTGCTCGCGGCGGAGAACGCGAGCTTCTACTCCGACCCCGGCATATCCGTGAGCGGCATCACCCGCGCCCTGGTCCGCACGGTGGGCGAGGGCGACACCCAGGGTGGCTCGACGATCACCCAGCAGTACGTGAAGAACGTCTACCTGTCCCAGGACCGCTCGCTCGGCCGCAAGTTCGACGAGGCGATGATCGCCCTCAAACTCGACAACCAGATGAGCAAGGACGAGATCCTGGAGGGCTACCTCAACACCAGCTGGTTCGGCCGCGGCACCTACGGCATCCAGCGCGCGGCCCAGGCGTACTACGGCAAGGACGTCAGCGAGCTGAACGTCAGCGAGGCGGCCGTCCTCGCCTCCCTGCTCAAGGGCGCCGGCCTCTACGACCCCTCCCTCAGCAAGGCCAACCGCGCGCGGACGGTCGTGCGCTGGGAGTACATCCTGGACCGGATGGTGAACCTCGGGAAGCTGTCCAAGGCCGAGCGCGCCAAGTACACGAAGTTCCCCGAGCCGGTCGACCCGTCCAACCAGTACGACACCGGCAAGCAGAGCGACTACCTGGTGGAGCTCGCCTCCCAGTACGCGAAGAAGGCCGCGAACATCACCGCCCAGGAGTTCGACCGGGGCGGCTACCAGATCTACACGACCTTCGACAAGGACCGGCAGACCGGGCTGACCGACGCCGTCACCAAGGCACGCAAGGAAGTGACCAAGAAGAACCCGAAGAAGGCGAAGGCAGCCCACTTCGGCGCCTCCTCGGTCGACTCCAAGGGGCGGATCCTGGCCGTCTACGGCGGCCCCGACCACCGCAGACAGGGCTACAACGAGTCGAACGCGACCACCGTCCCGTCCGGCTCCGCCTTCCTGCCGTTCGTCTACGCCGCCGGGCTGGAACACGGCGTCGTCAAGGAGCGCGGCGGCGCGGCTACACCTGTCACCCCGCAGACGGTCTACGACGGCAACGACGCCGTCCCGGTGACGACCCCCGAGGGGCCGTACTGGGACCGGGACGGCGACCGGGTCTCCGCCCACAACGACGGCAAGAAGTCCTGGGGCCCGATCAGCCTGCACGACGCCCTCGCCCGATCGGTGAACACCCCCTTCATGCAGCTCGGCATGGACACCGGGCTGGCCAAGGTGCGCAGGACCGCCGAGGCGGCCGGATTCCTCCCCTCCAGCTTCGGGGCCCAGGTGCCCGCGCTGTCCGTGGGCAGCGCCACGCCCAGCGCGATCCGCATGGCCAGCGGCTACAGCACCTTCGCCGCCCAGGGCAGGCACACCGAGCCGTACTCCGTGCGCAAGATGACCCACAACGGGTCCCGGGTCCCCCTGAACACCCCGAAGCCCGAACGAGCGGTGGGCGCCGACGTGGCCGCCGAGGTCACCTCGGCGCTCACGGACGCCTTCCGCACGGCCCACCCCACCTCGCCCGGCGCCGCGTCCTACGAGGTGGCCGCCAAGGGCGGGACCACCCAGGACGACAAGGCCGCCTGGTACGTCGGAACGGCCGAGAAGGTGTCGACCGCCGTGGTCGTCTACCGCATCGACCTCACCAAGAGCCTGGAGCCGCTGCGGCTCGGCGGGATCGCCGGAACACCCAATTCCGGTGTCCCCTACGACATCTGGTCCCGTGCGATGAGTATCGGCTGACCACCGATGAGCACCCGCACCCGCCACCCTCGCAGAATGAGCCGCACATGAACTCTGGCAGCAAGCAGCACAAGGGCCGCCGTCGCAAGGCACGCCCGCAGCGCCGCCGAACCACGCGCCCGCAGTTCCTGACCCTGGCCGCGCTCCTGGTGGTCGCCTCGCTGGTCGGCGGCTACATGGTGCTCAACCGCACGGCCGACACCGCGCCGACCGCCTCCTCGGCCGGCAGCGGGAACACCAGGGGGTCCGCGAAGAAGGAGCCCGTGTGGGACGGCAAGACCAAGGTCATCGGGGACGGCTCCACCTCCTACACCGGCCCGCAGAAGGGGCGGCTGAAGGCCGTACCGCTCAAGAAGGGTGAGAAGCCGCCGCAGTTCGTCGTCTTCTCGTGGGACGGCGCGCTCGCCGGCGACGACAACCTCTTCGACCACTACCGGCAGATGGCGAAGAAGTACGACGCCCACATGACGTTCTTCCTGACCGGCATCTACCTGCTGCCCAAGGCGAAGCGGGACCTCTACGACCCGCCGCAGCACGACAAGGGCGCCGCCGCGATCAGCTACCCCACCGACGAGCACATCCGCACCACGCTGGAGGAGCTTGGCAAGGCGTGGAAGGAGGGCAACGAGATAGGCACCCACTTCAACGGACACTTCTGCGGGGAGAAGGGCGGCGGCGACTGGAGTGTCGCGGAGTGGAAGCAGGAGATCAAGGAGTTCAACGACTTCCTCGCCAACTGGAAGACCAACACCGGAGCCACCGACCTCGCCCCGCTGCCCTTCACCGTCGACGCCGTCAAGGGCGGCCGGGCCCCCTGCCTGGAGGGCCAGGACAACCTGCTGAAGGCCGTCAAGGACTTCGGCTACCGCTACGACGCCAGCTCCCCGGGCGCCTACCAGGTCTGGCCCGGCAAGAAGAACGGCATCTGGGACTTCCCGCTGCAGCTGCTCCCGTACGACGACGAGTACCAGGCGCTGTCGATGGACTTCAACTTCCTCCACAACCAGTCCAAGGGTTCCACCGAGGGCGACCCCGCCATGTACCCGACGTGGCAGCAGAAGACCATCGACACCTACATGGCCGGCTTCAACCGCGTCTACTACGGCAGCCGGGCACCCCTGCTCATCGGCAACCACTTCGAGCAGTGGAACGGCGGCATCTACATGAACGCCGTCGACGAGGTCATCAAGAACGTGTGCGTGAAGAAGGACGTCAAGTGCGTGTCCTTCGACGAACTGGCCGACTGGATGGACGTCCAGTCGCCGCAGACCCTGGCGAACCTGCGCGGCCTCGACCCCGCACAGGCGCCGGCCGACTGGGCCTCAGTCGTGAAATAGCCCCACACATACCCATGTTGCTCACTTGTTACACCCCCCGGCCTCACTTCGCTTGAGGAGGTCATGTAAAGATTCGTTCCCGGGTAAGTCCACCTCGGGGTCAAGGAGATTCCCAGTGAGAAGAAGGACGTTGAGCCTCGCAGGCTCGACCCTCGCGGCAGCCGTGGTGGCCTCCGCGCTGCTGCCCGTCGCCGCCGCGAACGCCGCCGCGTCGACGCCCAAGGTCACCAAGGCGACCAAGGACGCCTTCGGTCGCGTCGCGGACAACGTGCTGACCGACCGCACGGCCGTGCTGCTCGGCAGCAAGGCCGCCCGCAAGTCGCTGAAGCCCACCGGCGGTGTGTCGCTGTCGTCCGGCCAGAAGAAGGCCGAGGACGGCAAGCTGTCCGCCCTGAAGGGCACCAAGGCCCGCCTCGACGCCCTCGGTGAGGCCTACAGCTCTGCCGACACCAAGGTCAGCGTCGACAGCGCCAAGCTCAAGGGCAAGAAGGCCACGGTCAAGATCACCGAGACCACGAGCCTCAAGTACAAGAAGATACGCGGCGACGAGCCCAGCTCCACGGGCTTCGACGCGCACCACGAGCTGACCTTCACCGCCCAGGCCGGTGGCACGTGGCAGCTGACCGCCATGCGCTCCACCGACGGCGGCGCCTCGCGCATCAACGACCCGGCGGTCCCGGCGGTCGACGCCAAGCTGAGCCGGACCCCGATGGCCGTCCACCAGGCGCCGAGGGCGGCCACCAGCTGGCCCGCCGCCGCCGCGCCGAAGACGATCAACGGTGGCAAGTACAACTACAAGGCGATGGCCGCGTACACCGAGAAGTACTGGAAGAACTACAACCCGGCGTACCGCAAGTACAACTCGCTCGGCGGCGACTGCACCAACTACCTCAGCCAGGGCCTCCTGGCGGGCGGCTGGACGCAGATCTCCAAGGTCACGCCGGAGGAGTACGACACCTGGTACTACGCCTCCAACGGTACGGCCGACGCGTGGATCGGCGTCAACGAGTGGTCCTGGTTCACCCAGACCGCCAAGCGCACCACCCCGCTGGCGAACGTCTACCAGATGGACGTCGGTGACGTGCTGCAGATCGACTTCAACCGGGATGGCGACAAGGACCACTCCATGATGACGACCTACCGCAGCTCCAGCGGCGTCCCGTACTTGACGTACCACGACGCGGACACCTACCGCCGTTCGGTGCAGAGCATCATCGCCTCGTACCCGAACTCGTACTACTACGCGTACCGCACCTGATCCACGGCCCCGGGCCTCAGCGGTGTCAGCCGGCGCCCTTCCCGTCCGACGCGGATCCCGATGCGGATCCCGGCCCGGACCCGGGGAGGGCGTCGGCGCGTTCCAGCTTCGCCATCCCCACACCGGCCTTGCGCCGCGTCTCGCGCTCGGCCTCCTCCGGGTGACGGGCCCGCCAGTACGGGCTGTCGTGCGGCAGCGCCGAGCCGACCCTGCCGTACATCCCGAACGTCATCAGCAGGACGCCGACGACAAAACTGAACAGGACGTTCTGGATGCGGAACGCCAGGAAGTTGGCGTCGGTGTCCAGCAGGGCCAGGTTCACGAAGCCGCTCAGGATGAACAGCACGCCCAGGGTCATGTTCAGCGTGGAGGCGAAGTTGCCGCCGATCACCATGCCGACGAGCAGCAGCAGTCCCACGGCGATCGACAGGACACTCAGCGTGCCGTTGGTGCTCAGACCCGCGACCTCGTCGCCCCGGGTGTCGAACCAGCCCACCTTGTCGATGAGGCCCAGGATGCCGAAGACGAGCAGGAACAGACCCATCAGGCCCGCCCCGAACCGGTAGACCCTGCTGAGCCTGTGGTCGACGGGCAGATGCTCGTCGATGCTGATCCGCCGCCGGGGCCCCGCGTGCCGGCCCTTCGGACGCAGCGTGTGCGTGGCGTGCGTGGCCATGTCCGCCTCCCATCCGGTGTGAGCGGTGGCCTGCGTACCCCTTCAGCATCCGTCGCGCGGGGGCGCCGGGCAACCTCGGCCCCGGGGCGGGGCCGGCCGCCTCAGCCGGCGCCCGCGCCGCGCTCCTTGCGGATCTGGTCGACGACCCGGGCCACGTTCTGCCGCACGGCCTCGGTCTCGGTCAGGAAGTGCCAGTAGTCGGGATGGCGGCCCTCCAGGGAGCCGATCGCGCGGTCCAGCCGGCCCACGGAGTCGTCCAGCGGGCGGGCGTGGCGCGGGTCCGGGGTGGAGCGGCCGGTCATCGCGAGCCGCTGGGCGTCCCGGATCGCGAACCGGGTCCGGTCGATCTCCTGCTGCGGGTCCTTCTGCACGGCGTTCAGCCGTCGCAGCCGGTCACCGGCCGCCGAGACGGCCTCGTCGGTGTGGTTCAGCAGCGCCCGTACCGTCGACAGCAGCGAGGTCGCGTCCGGCCAGCGCTGGGCGTCCCGCGCGGCCCGCGCCTCGCGCAGCTTCAGCTGTGCCTGTTCGACGTCCTGTGCGGCCTGGTCCGGCACCTGCTGGAGGTCCTGCCAGCAGGCCGCCACGAACCGCCGCCGCAGCTCGCTCAGCACCAACGGCACCTGTTCCGCCCGGGTGCCCAGGGCCTCCGCGCGGGTACGCAGCGACACCAGACGGTGATCGATCTCAGCGGCCCGCTCCGGCAGCCGCTCGGCCTCCGCCCGCACGGCCTCCGCCTCGCGCACCACCCGGTCCGCCCGCTCCAGCGTCTCCCGCACGCCGTGCTGCCCCGCGCCCTGGTTGAGCTTGGTCAGCTCCGGGGCGAGCGCCGCCAGCCGGGCGGCGAGGTCGTCCGCCGTCAGCTCCGAGGCCCGTACGGTGTCCAGTGCGTCGGAGGCGGCGCGCAGGCCCTGCCGGGCGCGCTCCACCGCCGGGACCAGCCGGGCCAGCTGGGTCTCGGCCGTGCCGAGCAGCGGCCCGAGTCCCTGGGCGAAACGGTCCAGCTCCTGCTTGACCCGCCCCAGCTCGTCCTTGGCGGCGGTCAGCTCGGTCCGGGCGCGGGCGGCGACGGAGGCCTCCAGGTCGTCCCGGTCCAGGTCGTGGGCGTCCACGGCGTTGATGTACTGCTGGCTGACCTCGTTGATGCGCCGCCCCAGCGCCTCGAAGCCCTCGACCGCCCGGCGGGCGCCCGGCGAGTCGTCCACCGCCGTGATCGTCTCTATCGAGATCCGCAGGTCGCGCTGTGCGGTGTCCAGCTCGTAGAAGGCGGCCGCCGCCGCGTCCTTCGCCGCCTGCGCCTCGGCCCGCTGCCCCTCGGCCCGGCCCCCGAACCACCGCCGGGTGCCCCCGCCGGCGAAGGCGCCGGGCAGCACGAGCACGGCGAGGAGGGGGAGCGCGAGCAGGGCGGCCGCGTCCCGGGACGCCGACCGCCGGGGCCCGCGGGCCCGTGACGCGTGGTCCGGCGCGGGCGCGTCGGCCGGTCGTGGTGCACGGCTGTGGGGTTGTTGTGCGCTCGGCACCGTCGGCGTGTACGGCTCTGCAGGTGTCGCCGTCACTTCCCTCTCCCGTGCTGTCATCCACCCTGACCGGTGCCATTCTCCCACCGGTGGAGGACGAAAACACGGGGCGGTCGGTTCGCGCTTCCCGGGCCGGGTTCAGCCTGTGTTCCGCACCTTCACCGAGCCGTCCCGGGTGTGGGCGCTCACCACGTGGGAGCTGTCCCGGTCACGGGGCACCGACACCTCCACGGAGCCGTCCTCGCTGCCGGTCTCCACCCGGTACGACGCCTCGCGCGGCAGCCCGATACTGATCGAGCCGTCGTCGCTGCGGGACTCCACCAGGTCCGGTACGACGCCGAGTTCGAGCGCGACGGAACCGTCCTTCGTGCTCACCCTGACGTTCCGTGACCCGATCCCGGACGCGCGCACCGAGCCGTCGTCGGTGTGCAGCTCCAGCGGCCCGGTGGAGTCGCTCACCCGCACACCGCCGTCGGCCGACCGGACCTCCAGCGGCTCCGCGAAGCCCTCGGCGCTCACGCTGCCGTCATCGCTCGTCACGGTGACGGCGACCCCGCGCGGCACCTCGATGCGGTGCCTGGCCGAGCAGTCGGCGACCATGCCCGAGCACTCCAGCCGCAGCGTCAGCCGGTCGTCCTTCATCGCCCAGGTCACCCGCGGTTTCCCGCCGACCATGACCCGGCCCTCGAACCACCGGGTCACCCGGACCTCGTCCACGTCCGCCGGGACCAGGTCGAGGGCGGAGTCGTCCGAGTCGACCGTGAGTGTCCTCCCCTCCAGGGCGAAGCTCCGGTGTTCGGGGTCCCGGTCCTCCCCGGCGTCGGCACCGCACGCGGCGACGGACGCCATGAGCGCGACGGCGAGCCCGGCGACGGCCACCGCGCCCCTGCGTGAGCTGCGATCCGTACGAGCCGTGCGTGTCGTGCGTGTCATGACGATCTCCCCCTGGGGCCTGGACCTCCGCTGTCCTTCGACCGTACGCAGCGGGCGCCTTCGGGGGGATCCGGGCCGCTCCCGGAACAACGGTGGGGATAACCCCCGGCAATCGGTTTGCGGGGCACTGCCTCGCGCGATGTAGGCTGTCGACTCGTACTCGGGCGTGTAGCTCAGGGGTAGAGCGCCTGCCTTACAAGCAGGATGTCGGCGGTTCGAAACCGTCCATGCCCACCAGAGGATGACGAAGACCCCGGCCGACCGGCCGGGGTCTTCGTGCTGTTCAGGACTCGCGCGTGTGCTTCAGCCGGGTCCGGGCGTCGACCTTCTCCTCCGTGGCGACCTCCGCCCAGAAGCGGTGGCAGCTCACGAAGACCGCCAGCTCGCGCTCGCGCTCGCGGAGCTTCTCCACCTCGGCCTGCTCGTCGGGAGTCCAGCCCGGGGAGGCGGGGCGCTCGATCTTCCGCCAGCCGTTGTCGTCACTGAAACCGTCCAGGGGTTCGACCGACCAGGGCAGCCGCTTCAGCAGTGCCAGGAGCTCGGCCCGGACCTGATGCAGCTCCTCCTGACCGGCGAGGAGGTCGCTGGGGAAGTCATAGGTCTTAGCCACGCGGCAATGGTACGCCTGTTCGATTTTGGGATGCGAGTTCCTTCTGGCACTTCGGGCGGGGTTCACACGGACGGGTGGCGAGGCCAAGTCCAGGCCAAGTCGAGCCTAGGAGATGGAGTTCATACCCAAGCCTGACCTTGGGTACGGTGCCCCCATGACCCTCGACGATCTGCGCGTCTTCGTGGCCGTCTGCCGGGCCGGGAGCCTCAGCGCGGTGGCTCGTGACCTGGGCTGCACCCAGTCGGCGGTGAGCCAGCACGTACGGCGGCTGGAGCGCGAGACCGGCGTCGGGCTCGTGGAACGGCAGGCCCGTGGGGTCGTGCCCACCCGCGCCGGACGGGTGCTCCAGGAGGCGGCGGCCGAGGGCATCACCGGGCTGGACCTCGCGCTGCGCCGGCTGGCCGAAATGGTGCGGGGCGACGGCGGAGTCGTACGGATCGCCACCGGTGGCACGACCGTGCGGCACTTCATGGCCCAGGGCATCGTCGACTTCCGGCGCGCGTACCCGGACGTGGGCCTGGAGTTCCAGACCGTACGGTCGAGCGCCGGCTGCCGCGACGCGCTGGCCGACCCGGCACGGGACCTCGACCTGTCCTGGCTGACCCTCGGACCCGCCGTGCGCGGCATCGAGCAGCGGGCCGTGGCGGAGCTGCCCTGGGTGCTCGCCGTGCGCGCCGACGACGAACTCGCCGGACGGGAGCGGATCGAGGGAGCGGACCTGGACGGGATGCGGCTCATCGGACTGCCGCAGAACTCCACCTCCTACGCCCATCTCGGCGCCGCCTACCGGGAGCTGGGCATCTCCGTCAGCACCTCCGGGGCCGGTGTCGCCGACTGGGACACCGCGATCCTGCTCGCCGAACTCGGGGTCGGCCCCGCCGTCGTCCCCGCGCTCCCGGGCTGGACGGGTCCCGGCCGGCCCGGGCTGCGCTTCGTCCCGGTCCCCGATCTGCCCCCGCTCACCGTCGGATGGGCCGTCCGGCGCTGGGCGGCGCTGTCCCCTCCGGCCCGCGCCTTCGCCGAGACGGTGGCCCGGCACGCGGTGCGCGTGGGGGGTGGGGTGCGGGGCGTCTAGCGGCCCCGGGGCGGCGGCCGCGGTGTCGGGGTGGCCCCGGTTCAGTGCCCCGCCGCCCGCAGGTCCGCCACCACCCCGGCCGCCACGGGGACGGGGACGCCGTGGCGCTCGGCGGCGCGGAGCAGCGCGCCTCCGATCGCGTCCAGTTCGAGGGGGCGGCCGGCCTCGGCGTCGCGCTGCATGGAGGACTTGGTGGCGGGCGGGAAGGCGTCGTAGCGGCGGAGCACCTCGGCCGGGTCCACGGGGGCGCCGACCGCCGCGCCCACCGCCGCCGTCTCCTCGGCCAGTGCGGTCAGCTGCGCGCGGTGGTGCGCGCGGATCTCGCCCAGGGGCACACCGTGACGGGTCGTCAGCAGGGCGAACGGGGCAAGGAACGACATCTTCGCCCACAGCACCGCCGTCTCGTCCGCCAGGACACGGGCGCTCACGCCGGACCACTCCAGGGCTCCGGCGAGGGAGGTGAGGCGGCCGGGGGGGACCGTGTCACCGGTCAGGTCGACCTCCGCGAAGGGGCTGCCGTGTTCGATGACGCCGGGGGCGACCCGGGTGGACTCGACGCGGATGGTGGCGGGGGCGACGGGGACGGCGTCGCCGTAGTGGGCGCGCAGGAGCGCCGGGTGCTCGACGCCGTTCAGGAACGGGACGACGAGGGCGCCGGGGCCCAGGGCCGGTGCCGGGAGCCGGCGCAGGGCGGTCTCCAGGGTGGTGTGCTTCACCGCGATCAGGGCCGCGTCGACGGGTTCGGCCAGTTCCGCCGCGGTCTCCACGCGGGCGGTGAACTCGCCGAAGCGGGCGCTGGTGACCTGGATGCCGTCCCGCTCCAGGACCTGTGCGGTGGCCTCCCCGGCCAGGCAGATCACCCGGTTCCCGGCGCGGGCCAGCAGCGCGGCGAGCAGGCCGCCGACGCCGCCGGGGCCCAGTACCGCCACCGTGAGCCGTTCGTTCGTCATGGTCCCCTCGTTCCTGCCGGGTGTGGTCGCAGCGAGCCCGGTGATGATCACAAGAGGCGGAAGGCCGAGTCAATCCTCGGGGGAACTTGCTCATACCCAAGGGAATGCTGGGGAGAGGCGGTGAGCTGGGCGGTCGGCCTGGGGTCGTGCGGTCGCACGCGCGAGACTGGGGGCATGTGCCGCAGCATCAAGACCCTTCGACCGCCCGTCCTGCCCGAAGAGGCCACCGAGGACGACATCCGTGCCGCCGCCCTGCAGTACGTCCGCAAGGTCTCCGGCTTCCGCGCGCCGGCCGCCCACAACCGTGAGGTCTTCGACCGCGCGGTGGAGGCGATCGCGGCGGCCACGGCGGAACTGCTGGACGGTCTGGAGGTGCGGGGCGCTCCACGACGGGCCGGGTGACTCCCTCGCCCCCGCGCCCGCTGCCCGTCGGTGACCGGCCCCGGGCGTCAGCCCGTGGTGCGAGGGAGCCGCATGAAGTACGCCGCCGCCGCGCCCGCGCCGAACAGGGCCGCCAGGGACACCGCGGTCGCGAGCCAGGTCGCGCCGAGCCACTGCGCGCCGAGCCAGCCGAGGGCGACGCTGTAGGCGGCCCAGGCGAGACCGGCGACGGCGGACCAGGGGAGGAAGTCGCGGACGCGACGGCGGGCGGCGCCGGCGCCGAGAGAGACGACGGAACGGCCGGCCGGGGCGAACCGGGCGACGACGACCAGGAGGCCCCCGCCCCGGGCGAGTGCGGCGCCGAGACGTTCCTGCGCCGTGGTCAGGCGGCGGGAGCGGGCGATGGCGCGGTCGAGCCAGGCACTGCCCCGCCAGGCGAGCCGGTAGGCCACCAGGTCGCCGAGTACGGAAGCGGTCGCCGCCGAGAGCATCAGCACCAGGATGTCGGGGACCTCGCGGGCCATCGCGCCCGCCGCCGTCTCGGCCGCGGCGGCCGTGGCCACCGCGACGACCAGGACTCCGCTCGGCAGGACGGGGAGGAACACGTCCAGCACGATGGACACGCCCACGACGGCATAGATCCATGGGCCGACGGCCAGCCAGCCCAGACTCTCCAGCACCGCACACTCTCCTGTTTTCCCCCGGCGTCACGTAACCCGTGACAGCCGAACAGCGTACGCCCCGCGTACGACAGAAGGACCGCTGGGGCTCATGTGTCTGCCACACCGTGTTCGTTCGGGTGGACGGCCGGGAGAGGTCGGGTGGGGCCGCCGGGGGTGAGTGGCATCCTTCGGCGGCCCGTCCGTGCCGGTGGTGGCCGGGTGGGTCAGGCGGCCACGGGGGCCTTGCCCGTGCTGGTCTTGCCCGAGGACGCGGCCTGGCGCCGGGCGAGGAGCTGGTCGAGGCCGAGCCCGCCGGAGCCGGTGAAGATCAGGAGGAACATGGCCCAGCAGTAGAGGGCCGCGCCCTCGCCGCCGTTCTGGACCGGCCACAGGGCCTGCGGCTGGTGGACCTTGAAGTACGCGTAGGCCATGGCGCCCGAGGCGATGAACGCCGCCGCGCGGGTGCCGAGGCCGAGCAGGACCAGCGTGCCGCCGACCAGTTCGATGACGGCCGCGTACCAGCCGGGCCAGGTGCCGGCGGCGGCGGTGGCGCCCTGTCCGTCCACGCCGCCCAGGACGCCGAAGAGGCTCTTGGCGCCGTGGCAGGCGAACAGCAGGCCGATGACGATGCGGAACAGTCCGAGCACGTATGGCTGGGCGCTGTTGAGGCGTCCGGTCATGTGGGGGACTCCTTCGGTATGACCCGGTCCTCGTGGGACCGGTGGGGACGGTTCTTACCGGTGAGTCACCCACGGTAGGCAGGGCCGAAGGATGCTTACAAGTTCAACATCTGGCCAGCTCTGAACCCGCCCGCCGGCCGCTCCGTGAGGTGTCGCCGCACGTAGAAGTGCTCGCGCCACGGCATCGGTGTCCGAAAGTGTGACCGAATCAACGCCCGGCCGGCCGCCCGCCGCCGTCACCCAGTGCACGCCCTCCGTCGGCACGCCGAGCGCGAACCTCCTTGCGTGCGCGCAACCTTGACGGTCTATCAGGTGATAGGGCCGAGGCGTCACGTCCAGTCCGCCCGTCTCGTACCCGTCCGTCCGGTACGGGCGGCATCCTCCCGTAGCGAGCAGTCCGGCGAGCAGTTCGTCGGCGGTCCGGCGCAGGTCCGCCTCCGGGAGCCGGGCCTCGACGAGCGTCGTCACCCGGACCGCCGACCCCGGCACGTCGGGGGAGCGGGCCACCCAGGCCCCGTCCCGAGGCCGCACGTCGAGCCGGGGGCCGAGCACGGTCAGGACGCCCGCCTCGATCAGCGCGGACATCTCCTCGACACGGCTGCGGGGCGGGCCGATCGACAGGAAGGCGTTCAACGGCGTGTACCAGCGGTCCAGATGCTCGCGGCGCGACGCTCCCGCCAGCCCGCCGTGGTCCACGATCAGCCGCAGCTCGTTGCGCAGGTCCCGCAGGACGTCCAGGGCGGCCTTCACCGGTCCGTCGACGTTCCCGAGGGCGGCCCGCGCCGCGTCCTCGCGCAGGTACTCCAGCAACCACCCCCGCCACTGCGCCGGGTCCGCGAACTCCCGTCCCGTATACGGCCGAGCGAGCCGGTCCCAGGACCACCGGTCCGCCTCCGCGACCCCGAACTCGTCCAGGACGGCCGCCTCCCGTGCGGAGCGGTGGGGTACGGCGAGAAAACGGTCACGGAAGGGGAGCCCGGACACCGGCCGTCGGTCCTGCGCTCTCAACAGGCCCTCGTAGTAGACCGTTTCGACCTCCTTGACCACCAACGGCCATATCTCCGCCAGGAAGTCGGGCGCCTCGCCGGAGTCCGCGCGTTTGCGGAAGGACGCGACGACCTCCGGGGTCAGGACGAGCGGGGCGTGACGGCCGAAGGGGCCCTTGGCGTTGTCCCCGCGCGCCTGGTACGGGACACCGCGCCGGGAGCCGGCGTACAGCCGGGGCTCCCGGCCGGAGGGGACGTACCGCAGGCCCCCTTTCCCGGCGTCGTGGACGAAACGGCCGCCCCGTCCGGTCGTCAGCAGGGCCATGTGGTCGAAGAAGTTGAGGCCGAGGCCGCGCAGGAGGACCGGTTCGCCGGGGGCGACGGGGGAGAGGTCGAGGTCGGCCGGATTGGCGGGCGGGAAGTGGCGCAGGCCGTGGCGGGCGGCGTACCCGGTCGTCTCCCGTTCCGTCCGGTCCGGGGCGGTGGGCAGGTGGCCCTGGGCGAGGACCACCGCGGCGAGACCGGTGAGCACGCGGCCGGAGGCGAGCGTGAGCCGCTGACCGCCGCCCGCGTCCTCGGGGTCGTCGTCGAGACCGACCGCGCGGGTGCGGTGCACCTCGACCCTGATGCCGGGCGGCGCGCCGCGCACCACCTCGGCGAAGACCCACTCCAGATAACGCCCGTACCGGGCCCGCGTCGGATAGTCGTCGGGACCCAGGGCCTGCGACCCGCCCGCCTCGCCTCCCGCCTCGTCCCGTCCGCCCGGTCCGTCCGCGCTCACCTCCCGGGAGGTCGCCCACTCGTACAGGCTCGGGCCCGGCCGTATCGGGCCCGAGCAGTCCACGCTGTCGTCGGTGAAGAGGGTGACCTGGGAGGCCACCGTGTTCATCAGCAGGTGTGGGGACTGGGCGGTGCGCCAGACCCGGCCGGGACCCGGCGGCGCGGGATCGACGACATGGACGGTCAGCCGGGTGCCGGGGCCGAGCAGTTCGGGGGCGGAGGCGCACAGGCGTTCCAGGACGCTGGTGCCGCGCGGGCCGGCGCCGACGAGAGCGATGCCGATGTCACTGGTCCCTGGGAATCCTGGAATGTCCGGCAAGGGGGCAACTCCCGTGCGTGTGGGGCGCATTGGCGAGGCGCGGCGCGGCGGACCGCCGCCGGGAAGCGGACGGTCCGCCTCATCATGCCGCCGGACGTCATGGGAACACGGCTCCTGGCCCCTCGGGCACGCCAGGTGTGGGATGCCTCACGAGCATCTCGGACAACAGGGGGGACAACCGTCCCCAATCGGTGGATCGGGGTATCGGAAGGGCCCTAGGGGGTGAGAGTGGAATCCGCTCCCGTTTCCAGCCGTGCCTCGCCGTCCCGCCGGGTCCGCGCGCGGTCGAGCCGCAGCCGTGCCGAACGGCCGTGCAGCGTCAGCGTCATGAGGTGGTTGCCGAACCAGGGGCCGTCCGTCCGGCGCCAGTCGATCGACGGCCGCGCGCCCCGCCCGTGCCGCCCGAACCACCGGCCGAGCGCCCGCCCCGTCCCGCTCCAGCCGAAGCGGAAACCCAGCTTCATCGAGAGCGGGATGGAGTTGTGGACGGGGGAGCAGGTGAGCTGCAGGACGCGCGCGTCGGGGCCCGCCGTCCGCCCCGGGCCGCCGTCGTGGGTGCCCTTCGGCCACGACGGTTCGGCGACGTACGCGTGGTGCACGTCCCCGGAGAGCACGAGCACCGTCGCCGGGGCGTCGGCCCCCGAACCCACCTCGGCGAGCAGCCGCGTCAGGTCCTCGAAGGAGGAGGGGAAGGCCGCCCAGTGCTCCAGATCGGCGCCCCGGCGCAGCTTCTCCCCGAACCGTGCCCAGCGCTCACCGCGCTCGCCCCGGCACAGCGCGGCGCTCCACGCCTCGGCGTCGTGCACGAGGTGGGGCAGCAGCCAGGGCAGTGAGGTGCCGATGAGCAGATGGTCGTACGACCCGCGGGCGTCCAGTGCCTGCGTGCGGAGCCACTCCGCCTCGCCGGGATCCAGCATCGAGCGGTTGCGCTCGTCGAGGACGCGGGCGGCCCG
Source organism: Streptomyces sp. NPDC057438 (assembly GCF_042802995.1). Classification (NCBI taxonomy): domain Bacteria; kingdom Bacillati; phylum Actinomycetota; class Actinomycetes; order Kitasatosporales; family Streptomycetaceae; genus Streptomyces; species Streptomyces sp. NPDC057438. The sequence goes on along the minus strand of NZ_JBHVDD010000006.1, from coordinate 125,516 downwards.
GCTGTCGAGCATCAGGACGCGGACGCGCCCGAAGTCCCGCCGGTAGCTCCAGCGGACCGAGGCGGGGTCCCGGTCGGCCGCGGCGGCGTGGGCGCGCAGCGCGTCCGTACCGTCCGGGGTGGCGCGTACGGCGGCGTGGAGGGGATCGGCGGCCAGTTCGGCGGGGGAGAGGTTGCCGAGGTGCTGGTGGACCCAGTACGACATCAGGCCGCTCAGGATCCGCTCGCGCCACCAGGGGGTGGTCCGCATGTCGGCGAGCCAGGACTCGCTGGTGTTCCAGTCGTCGATGACGTCGTGGTCGTCGAAGATCATGCAGCTGGGGACGGTGGAGAGCAGCCAGCGGATCTGGGGGTCGAGCCAGGACTCGTAGTAGAGGTGGGTGTACTCCTCGTAGTCCGCCACCTGGTCGCCCGGCGCCTCCGTCAGATCGCGGCGGGCGGCGAGCCAGCGGCGGGTGGCCTTGGAGGTCTCGTCCGCGTAGACCTGGTCGCCCAGCAGGAGGAGGACGTCGGGACGTTCGGCCTCCGGCGCGGCGGCCAGCCGGACCGCCAGGGTGTCCAGCGCGTCAGGGCCCACCGGGTCGGGCTCGCCCGCGGGCGGCGCGGCCCAGCGGCACGAACCGAACGCGACCCGCACGGTGTCGCCCTCGGCCGGGGTGCGGATCTCCGAGGGCGGGAACGGCGAGTCGGGTTCCGGCCACACGGGCGTGCCGTCCAGGAGCACCTCGTACGCCGAGGCCGTGCCCGGGGTGAGGCCCGTCACCGGGACCAGGGCGTAGTGGTGCCCGGCGATCTGGAACGTGCGGGCCTCGCCGCGTCCGCCGCCGACGCACCGCACCTCGGCGAGACACGGACGGCTCGCCTCGATCCACACGGTCGCGGACATGCCGTCCACATAGCGAAGCAGGGGTCCCAGGCGCAGCCCGGTCATCGCGATCACCTTCCTCCGTCGCCCCGTACGGTACGGAACGACGGAGGCGATCGGCGAGGTTCCGGACCACATTGTCCGGGCGGGTCGTGGAGAGTCGCCGGACGGATGGTTCAGCAGCTCGCCAGGTAGCTGGTGAGGGCGCTCTTCTCGGCGGAGTCGACGGAGAGGTCGTAGTAGTACTTCACCTGGACCCAGGCGCGGACGTAGGTGCAGCGGTACGCCGTGCGCGACGGCATCCACTCGGCCGGGTCCTGGTCGCTCTTGGCCTGGTTCACGTTGTCCGTGACGGCGATGAGTTGCGGACGGGTGAGGTCGTTGGCGAAGTTCTGGCGCTGGGCGCTGGTCCAGCCGTCCGCGCCGGAGTCCCAGGCCTCGGCCAGCGGCACCAGGTGGTCGATGTCCAGGTCGGAGGCGGCGGTCCAGGTGGCGCCGTCGTAGGGGGAGTACCAGCTGCCGCTGGTGGCGGCACAGGCGGAGCTGGTGACGACGTTCGTGCCGTCGCGCTTGAGGACCGTCTCGCGGGTGTTGCAGGTGCCGCTGATGGTGATCCAGTGGTTGAAGAGGTCCCGGTCGTACCCGGTGCGGTCCTCGGTGGCCACGGTGAGGGTGGCGAGGTAGGAGCGGGCGGTGGCGGCGCTGACGGGGGTGGGGAGCGCGGCGGAGGCGGTGGGGGCGTTGAAGAGCGCGACGGAGGCTGTCAATCCGCTGAGCGCCGCGAGTATGCTGACTCGTCGACGCGCGTAGAACCTGCGCATGTGAACTCCTTGTGGGGCCGGGGGTGTCGAGCGGGGCGTTGGGGGCGCGCGATTGAAGGGTCGCGTCGTCGTGTTACCGGCGGATGTGCGTCTGGTGAGAAGCTAATGACGTGGGCATGACAGGACAAGGGGTGCGGCGGTGATTGTGATGCCGGGGCCCTCGGGGTCTGCGGGTGTGTCGGTCGGCCGCGGGTCCGGTGAGGGCTGGTCACGCAGTTCCCCGCGCCACTGGAAGGCCCGGGCCCTGCGGGCCTGAGAGGCCGGGTCGTGGGGTCCTGGGAGGCGTGGTCCGGCGGGGCTGAGAAGTCATGGATGTGCGGGCTGGGAGCCATGGCCGCGCGGGTCTGGGGGGCGTGGCCGTGCGGGTCTACCTGCCCGGCCCGCGCGACCCCGGGGCGCCCGCTGCGCGGGTGGCCCGCGTACCATGGACCCCGCAGAAGGGGAGTAGCTCTTCGCCGGACCGTCGACATACTGCTCAGCTCGTCTGAGCCGGCGCCCGGAGGCAGGTTCCGCCGGAACGGAACCCGCCAGCGAGACCTTCGGCAAAGCAGTGCACCGTCCGTGCCGCCCGGCACGGACGAGCCGTGTGCTGCCGTGCCGAGGTGTCGCGAGAGCGGATGATGTCTCGGCGGGGTGGCCCGACCTTCTGAGGAACCTTGATCAGCTTCAGCGTCACGGCGCTCGTCTTCGGCGTCGTCTTCCTGGCAGAACTTCCCGACAAGACCGCACTCGCCGGCCTCGTCCTCGGCACCCGCTACCGCGCCTCGTACGTCTTCGCCGGCGTCGCCGCCGCGTTCGCCGTGCACGTCGCGCTCGCCGTGGCGGCGGGCAGCGTCCTCACCCTGCTGCCCCAGCAGATCGTGCACGCGCTGACCGGCGTGCTGTTCCTGGGCGGCGCCGTGGTGCTGCTCAGGACGAAGGACGGGGCCGACGACGCGGAGGTCCGGCGGCCCGAGAACCAGAGCTTCTGGAAGGTCTCGGGGGCCGGTTTCATGCTCATCCTGGTCGCCGAGTTCGGGGACCTCACACAGATCATGACGGCGAACCTCGCGGCCCGGTACGACGACCCGCTCTCCGTCGGCCTCGGGGCGGTCCTCGCCCTGTGGGCCGTCGCGGGACTCGGCATCGTGGGCGGCAAGGCGCTGATGAAGCGGGTGCCGCTGAAGCTGATCACGCAGGTCGCGGCCGTGCTGATGGTCGGCCTCGGGGTGTGGAGTCTGTGGGAGGCCGTGGCGGGATGAGCGGGGGAGTGGCGGGAACCCTCTTTGTTTTGTACCGTGGGTGAACAAAGTGGCTCCCGCCCGCACTTCCCTGACCGGTGGGCGGGGCCGCCTTGTCCCTGCGGGCCGCCTCGCCGGGCCCGACCGTCCGCGGCCCCGTTCTTTCGCTCTTCCGCGCCTTGGAGCTGCTGATGACGGCCACCACCGTTCTGACCGCCCGCGCCTTCCTGCTGGACATGGACGGCACCCTCGTCAACTCGGACGCCGCCGTCGAACGCGTCTGGCGGCGCTGGGCCGAGCGGCACGGGCTGGACGGCTCCGAGATCATGAAGGTGGTCCACGGCCGCCAGGGGTACGCCACCATGGCCGTCCTGCTGCCCGACCGGCCCATGGCGGAGAACCTCGCGGACAACGCGCGGCTGCTGGCCGAGGAGACCGCCGACGTGGACGGTGTCGTCCCGATACCCGGCGCGCCGGAGTTCCTCGCCTCCCTCGCCGCCGGCCGCGTGCCGCACGCCCTCGTGACCTCGGCGGACGTCCCGCTGTCCACCGCGCGGATGGCCGCGGCCGGCCTGACACTGCCCGAGCTGCGCGTCACCGCCGAGTCGGTGGGCGCGAGCAAGCCCGACCCCGAGGGCTTCCTGAAGGGGGCCGCCGAACTGGGCATCGCCCCCGAGGACTGCGTCGTCTTCGAGGACTCCGAGGCCGGCATCGCGGCGGGGCGCGCCGCGGGGATGCGGGTCGTCGGCATCGGGGAGCGCGCCCGGTCCCACGGCCCGGACGTGGTGGTCCCCGACCTCACGGCCGTACGGGTCGAGGTCGCGGCGGACGGGGCGGTCCGGCTGCACGTACGCGGCTGACGAGGAGGGGGCCTCGGTCCCCCGGCCCGGGGGCGCTCCCCGCGGGCCGGAGGAGGCGAAGGGCGCTACCGGTCGCCCGCCGGGCGGTCGAGGACGTCCGTCAGCCGGGTGAAGCCGTCCGTGCCGTGGCCTCGGGCTATCGCCCGGCGGGCGAAACCCTCGGCCGACCGCATGACGCTCGCGTCGATGCCGTGGGACTCGGAGACCTGGACGACGTGGGCCATGGTCGACACCGCCGAGGTGAGCGGATTGCCCTCGCCGGAGTGCCGGCCGCTGTCGACCTCCTCCGCGCCCGCCTCGAAGAGCGCGGGCAGGATCGCGGCGATCCCCTGCGCGTACGGGGTCAGCTCCCGCGCGCTCACCCCCTCCGCACGGGCCAGCGCCAAGGCGTGGGTGTAGCCCGCGATCGAGGTCCAGAAGAGGTCGAGCAGCGCGATGTCGTACGTCGCCGCCCGGCCGATCTCCTCCCCCAGGTGGGTGTGGGCGCCGCCCAGCGTGTCCAGCACGGGCCGGTGCGCGCGATAGAGGTCCTCCGGTCCGCTGTAGAGGAACACGCCGTCCGGGGTGCCGATGGTCGGCGTCGGCGTCATGATCGCGCCGTCCAGGTAGCCGACGCCGTGCTCGGCCGCCCAGCCGGCGGTGGAGCGGGCCCGGTCCGGGGTGTCGGCGGTCAGGTTGACCACGGTGCGGCCCTTGAGCGCCCGGGTGACCGCCGGGTCGCACAGGATCGCGTCCGAGGCGTCGTAGTTCACGACGCAGACGACGGTCAGCGCGCTCGCGGCCACCGCCTCCTCGGCCGACCCGGCGCCGACCGCGCCGCGCGCGGCCAACTCCCCGTCCCGGCCCGGCGTACGGTTCCAGACCGTGGTCCGCACCCCGGCGTCCAGGAACGCGCCGGCGAGGGCACGGCCCATCGGACCGAGGCCGAGTACGGTGACGGTGGGGGCGGGGGTGTCCGTACCGGTGGCGCTGCGAGCGGGCTCTGTGATGTGTGCGGGCATGACTCGGTGACTCCTGTGGAAAATAGGCTGGTTGAGGCTGGCTGTCGATTCGCCGGGAACGGGCGAGGGGGAACGAGAATGTCGCGCAAGCGTGCCCAGGACCCGAACGTCTGCGGGGTGACCGCTGCGATCGCCGTGATCGAGGGCAAGTGGAAGACGTCGCTGCTCTGGAGGATGGAGTCCGGCCCGCACCGCCCGGGTGAGCTGCGCCGGATGCTGCCCGGCCTCAGCGAGAAGGTGCTGACTCAGGCACTCCGGGAGATGGAGGCCGACGGGCTCGTGCACCGGGAGGTGCACGACGTGCTGCCGCTGAAGACCGTGTACTCCCTGACCCCGTTCGGCCGTGAACTCTCCGTGGCGCTGGGGCCGTTGTCGGACTGGGGACACCGGCGCCTGGCGACCCTCACTGGCGTCGAGGACGAGACGGTGTGCCGCCCGGCTTCGTGAATCGTCACGTCGTCGTCATGGCCGTCATGGCTGTGATCGCGGTCATCGGGTGCGCCTTCCGTCCTCGGGTTCTTGCCGAGCGACCCCTCGGCCGCTCCTTCTCCACAAGGGTCGCCCGGCGGACTCCGCTCGCCAAGTACCCACAAAAAGGTGGGTGGTCGGGGAACGGCCGCGCCCCCGCCCGGCAGCGGTGGCGCGGCCGTCGGACGGGGGCGAGGGAGGGCGAAGGGGAGGGCCGGCGGTACCGGGCGGCGTACGTCAGGTCCCGGTCTTCGGGCCCGTCTGCTGGACGACCTCGAACGACCAGACGGTCGAGTCGGAGGCGGCCGGCCGGGGGCGGTCGCCGCCGCCCTGGTGGGCCTGCTTCATGGGGCCGTCCATCCACGCCTGGAAGGCGTCCTCGTCGCGCCAGCGGGTGTAGACGAGGTAGTTGTCGGTCCCGTCGACGGGACGCAGAAGCTCGAACCACTCGAAGCCGTCGGAGCTCTCGACCACCCCGGCGCGGGAGGCGAACCGCTTCTCCAGCACCTCGCGCTGCTCGGCCGGGACTGTGAGGACGTTGATCTTGACGATACTCATGGCTTCATCCTGCATCACCCGGGGCGGCGGGGCGCCCGCCGACCCCGGCTGCCCGGCGGCTGCCCCGTCGGCCGCGCCCGGTCCCGCAGGCTGCCCCGGCGGTCACGGCGGTCACGGCTCTTTCGTCTCGGACTCCAGTCGTTCCCGGGTGGCCAGGCCGTAGACGCCCGGCTCGTCCTGGTCCTTCGTGATGCCTCGGCTGCTCTGGTAGACGAGGACGGCCCGCTCGACCTGGCTGTCGTAGCTCTCGTCGATGTCGCCGGTGTAGAGGCCCAACTGGCATAGCCGCAGCTGGAGTTCGGTGACCTCGGGGTCGTCGTCGCCGGGGCGGAGCGTCTTGGGGGCGACCATGCGGCTGTCCTTCGCCCCGTCCGAGCCGGTGGCCGACGAGCCCGTGGACGCGCCCGCGCTGGGCGCGTCGCTCACCGTCGGCTCGGCCGAGACCGACGGCGACGGTGAGCCGGACGCCCCCGACGGCGACGGTGAGGGGGACGGGCTTCGTGAAGGGCTCGGGGACGCCGCGCCCGCGCCACCGCCCGGCGGTGCCGGAGCGGGTGCCCCGCCCCCGCCCTCCCCGGACGGTCCCGCCGGCGAGGCATCCCCGTCCGGCGACGCGTCCGGTGCGCTGGCCCGCAGGTCGTCCGGCAGCGCGCGGTCCCGCTCCGGTGCGTTGTACGAGAACAGCCCGCTCGCGAACCCGGCGGCGGCCATCACCCCCGCGGCGGCGGTGCCGGCCAGCACGACGACGAGCCCCGCACGGCGGCGGCGCCGGCGCCCCGGGCGCGCCGCCGAAGCCTCCGCGGATGTGCGGTCCGGGGAGCGCGGTGCCGCGTCCGGCGAGGCCGACGTACTCCACGAGTCGAGTCCGGCGCCGGGCGTTCCCCCGCCCCGCCGGCCGAACGCCCGTACGCCTCTCGGGTCCGGTGCGGTCGCCGCCGTCGTCACCGGCATGGCGACCGTGGCGGCCCGGTCGGAGGCCGGCCCCCGGCCCGACGCGGCGCGCGATCCGTCGTGTCCGGCGTGCTCGTCGCCCAGTTCCACGTACGGGCGAATCCGGAGGGGGTCGAAGTCCTCCGCGGCCGCGGCCTCGGCCGTACGGGTCTCGAGCAGGGCCTCGGACGCGCGGCGGCCGCACGCGCAGGACGGTGTGCCGTCCGAGGCCCGGGGGGTGGAGCATTCCGGGCATATGTGACTGGTCGGTTCACTCACGTGTCGTTCCTCCCCGTGAAGTCTCCAGAGTTTAAGCAAATGGCCGACACGGAATCTCCCGGAAGCTCAGGGAATCGAGGGTTCCGGAAGGGCTCGACAGGCCATAACCGGTCACACCGACCACGATGGAATGGACAGGGAGGAAGAGGAAACCCGAGGGCCCCGAGGACGTCGTACGGGGACGCCGCGGGAGCCCCCTCGGCGCCACGGGAGGTCCGTATGACCGACGACACCAGCCGCGCCCCGGCCGACGGTGGCGACGAGCCCGCGCGCGCCGTCGCCGGCGCGCGCGCCGGTGCCGGGAGCACCGCCGACGACGCCGGCGGCGCGGACGGCGGCAAGGGGCTCGCACCGCCGTCCGGACCCCGTGGCCAGGGCGTTCCCGTCGCCGAGGGGGTGCCCGGCGGGGTGATGGTCTCGATCGGCGCCCTGCTGCTGGGCATGCTGCTGGCGGCGCTGGACCAGACGATCGTGTCGACGGCGCTGCCGACGATCGTGAGCGAGCTGGGCGGGCTGGAGCACCTCTCGTGGGTGGTCACGGCGTACATGCTGGCCGCGACGGCGGCGACACCGCTGTGGGGCAAACTCGGTGACCAGTACGGCCGCAAGCGGCTGTTCCAGACGGCGATCGTGATTTTTCTCATCGGGTCGGCGCTGTGCGGGGCGGCGCAGGACATGCCGCAGCTGATCGGGTTCCGGGCCCTGCAGGGCCTCGGCGGCGGCGGGTTGATGGTGCTGTCGATGGCGATCGTCGGCGATCTGGTTCCGCCGCGCGAACGCGGCCGCTATCAGGGCCTGTTCGGTGCGGTCTTCGGTGCCACCAGCGTGCTCGGGCCGCTGCTCGGCGGCCTGTTCACCGAGCACCTGAGCTGGCGTTGGGTCTTCTACGTCAATCTGCCGGTCGGAGCGGTGGCGTTGCTGGTGATCGCCGCCGTGCTGCGCATCCCGCGCCGCGCCGAGCGGCACGTCATCGACTACCTCGGCACCTTCCTCATCGCCTCCGTGGCCACCTGTCTGGTCCTGGTCGCCTCCCTCGGCGGTACCACCTGGGACTGGGACTCGGCGCAGATCATCGGCCTCTCCGTCCTGGCCGTCCTGCTCGTCGTGGTCTTCGTGGCCGTCGAGCGGCGGGCCGCCGAACCCGTCCTGCCCCTCAAGCTGTTCCGCGTCCGCACCTTCACCCTCTCCGCCGTGATCAGCTTCGTCGTCGGCTTCGCGATGTTCGGCGCGCTGACCTACCTTCCGACGTTCCTCCAGGTCGTGAAGGGCGTGTCACCGACCATGTCGGGTGTGCACATGCTGCCGATGGTGTTCGGGCTGCTGCTGTCCTCGACGGTCTCCGGACAGATCGTCAGTCGCACCGGCCGCTGGAAGGTCTTCCCCGTCGTCGGGACGGCCGTCACCACGCTCGGTCTGCTGCTCCTGCACCAGCTCGACGCGGACAGCGGCGCCGGTGAGACGAGCGCGTACCTCCTCGTCTTCGGGCTCGGACTCGGGCTCGTGATGCAGGTGCTGGTCCTGGTCGTGCAGAACGCCGTCCCGTACGAGGATCTGGGCGTCGCCACCTCCGGCGCGACCTTCTTCCGGTCCATCGGCGCCTCGTTCGGCGTCGCCGTCTTCGGCACGGTGTTCGCGGGGCACCTCGGCGACAAGCTCACCGGCGCGCTCGACGGGGCCGCGCTCCCGTCCGGGGTGAGCGTGGACGGGCTGCAGGCCGACCCGCGCGAGATCGCCCGGCTCCCGGCCTCCCTGCGCCCCTCCGTCCTGGACGCGTACGCCTCCGCCATCACCGACGTCTTCGTCTACGCCGCCCCGGTCGCGCTGCTCGGGTTCGTCCTCGCCTGGTTCCTGCGGGAGGACCGGCTGCGGGCCTCCGTGACGGCGCCCGACGCCACGGAGACGCTCGCCAGCAACCCGGTCGAGCGGTCGTCGTACGACGAGGTGTGCCGGGCGCTGTCGGTGCTCGGGTCGCGGGAGGGCCGGCGTGAGGTCTACCGGAAGATCACCGCACGGGCGGGCTACGACCTGCTGCCCGCCACGAGCTGGCTGCTGCTGCGGATCCGGCGGTACGGCTGGGCCGAGCCGGCCGTGCTCGTGGAGCGCAGCACCGTCCCGCTCGACGTGATCATGGCCGCCACCCGGCAGGCCGAGTCGAGCGGTCTCGCCCGGCGCGAGGGCATCGACCTCGTCCTCACCGACGCCGGGCACGAAGCCGCCGACCGGCTCGCCAAGGCCCGTGAGGACTCCCTCGCGGAACTCCTCGGCGACTGGTGGGGGCCCGACCGCCCCACCGACCTCATCCGTCTCGTCGGGCAGCTCAACGACGAGCTGTGCGGCTCGGACGCGGAGCGCCCGCACGACGACGGGGCGATCACGCGACGGCTGCCGGGCGGGACCACCGCCGGTACGCCGCCGACACCACCCACGCCCCCCGAGGCTCCCTCGTCCACATCGGTCTCCTCGTGAGCAGGCCGGTCCGTCCGTGAGCCGGTCGGCCCGTCCCTGAGCCGGTCCGTCCGTGGCCCCGCTCGTTCTGTCCGTCAGCCGGTCAGACTCCTCATGGGCCCGTCCGTCCCTTCAGTCTCTTCGTGAACCAGTGATCCGCGTACGCGTGGTCGTTGTGCGGGGCGCTCTCCTCGTACCCCAGCCGGGCGTACAGCGCGCGGGCCTCCACCAGGTCGCCGCGGGTGTCGAGGACGATCCGGTCGGCGCCGAGCGCGCGGGCCGCGTCCTCGGCCGCCGTGACGAGGAGCGCGGCACCGCCCCTGCCCCGTGCCTCCGGCAGCAGGAACACCCGCTTCAGCTCGGCCGTGGCCGCGTCGAGCAGCCGTACCCCCGCCGTCCCCGCGGGCTCGCCCCCGTACCGCGCCACCAGCAGGACGCCGTCCGGCGGCGCCAGATACGCGCCGGTGTCCGCCGCGACCTCCCGCTCCAGCTCGTCCGGGTCGGTGGCGTGCCCCTCGTGCAGCAGGTACCAGCGGTCGCTGACCTCGGTGTAGTAGGCCCGCCAGAGCGCGGCGGCGACGGGGGAGTCGTGGGGCTCCTCGTCCACGGTCCAGCCGGGGGCCGTGCGGTGCGTGCCCCTGCCGGGGCGCGTGGGGGGTGTGGGGGTCGCGCGGGTCATGGCGGTCATTGTCGGGAGCCGAGGCGGGTGGTCCGCAAACGAATTACGCCGTGGTCCGCTCTCGCGCGCTTGCCGTTTGAACGAACGGGTTCGGGCAACCCGGTGCGAAACGGCCCGACGGGGCGAGACGCCCGGGCCGAGGACTCTGGAAGGCATTCATGTCCACAGGCTTGATCATCGCTTTGATCGTGATCGTGGCGGTCGTGGTCGTCGCGGCGGCCGTCCTGGCCCTGCGCGCCCGCGCGGGCGCGGGCGGCGGCGGATCCCTGAAGCGGCGTTTCGGACCGGAGTACGAGCGGGCCGTGACCCGCCATGACGGCGACGAGCGGGCAGCCGCCCGGGAACTCGCGGAGCGGGTGAAGCGGCACGGCTCCATGGAGAAGCGGTCGCTGTCGGGCGCGGAGCGCGAGCGCTACGAGTCCCGCTGGGCGGCCGCCCAGGAGCGCTTCGTCGACTCGCCCCGTGAGGCGGTCGCCGAGGCGGACCGGCTGCTCTCCGAGGTCGCCGCGGCCCGCGGCTTCCCGGACGGCGGCCACTACGAGACCCAGGTGGAGGCGCTGTCCGTCCACCACGCCCACCATGTCCACGGCTACCGCCGGGTGCACCTCGCGGCGCACACCGCACCGGGCCGTGACGGCACCGCGGACGGTGCCGGGCCCGGCACCGGTACCGAGGAGATGCGCGAGGCCATGATCGAGGCCCGCGCCCTGTTCGAGGAGCTGGTGACACCGGACCGCCGGGACGCGCGCGCGGACCGTCACGACACCGCCGGGCGACAGGAACCGGCCCGTCGTGAGGGCAGGGCGCGCGACGAAGGGCGCGACGGTGCGGCCACCGACGGCCGCCACCGGTCCCATCTGCCATGGGCGCCCACCAGGCGCCACGCGAAGGGGAGTTGAGGAGGATGGCTGACGACATGACCAGGAGCGACGGCATCCGCGAGCGCGGTGCGCGCGAGACCCGGGGCACGGGTCCGGAGCGTGACGGCATCAAGGAGAACGGGATCACGCCGGGCACGCGGGCGGCGGACGCGACCGGCTCGGCGGCCGGTACGGGTACCGGGGCCCCGCTGGTCGCGGGCCACGACACCACGACGGGCGGCACCGGCGGCCGTATCGGCACGACGATGGGCGTCGACGACGAGCCCGGCCGGGGCCGCGGCGAGGACAGCGGCAGGGGCGCCGCCCCGGGCGGCTCCCACTCCGCCGGGTCCTCCCTGCTGCCGCACGACGAGAACGACAAGCTGACGACGCGGCTGCAGCACGCGGTCGGCGGGTTCGTCGACGAGCCCCGGTCCGCCGTCGAGGAGGCCGACCAGGTCCTCGAAGAGGTCACCGCCCGCTTCACCGACGCGATGACCCGGCGCCGCCGCACGCTGCGCACGTCCTGGGAGACCCCCGCCGGCGACCGTGGGTCCACCGACACCGAACAGCTCCGGCTCGCCCTGCGCGACTACCGCGAGCTGACCGAACGGCTGCTGCGGCTGTAGCACCGCGGACAGCCACAGACGAGGCCGCGCCCCGGTTCGTGCACCGGGGCGCGGCCTCCTGCGTGCGCCAGGGCCTGTCGTCACCCACCCGTCCGCCCCGCGACGCCTGGCAGGCTCGCCCACGTGGCTCGCTCGAGCGGGAGGTGCCCCACCGACGCACCGGACGCCGCGGGGCCGCCCTTCGGGGCGACGACCGGAAAGTGACGACAGGCCCAGGACCGGAACCCCGGTCACACCGGCGCCCGCCGGTCACGCCTCTCGCGTCGCTCCAGGTCCCTCGCGCATCTCGCGCCTCTCTCGGCTTTCCCGCCACTCCCGTACGACCTCTTCCACGTCGTACGGCTTCAGGCCGAGGGGCGGTCCCGGTGGGGGTTTGAACATCATGTCGCGGATCTTGGCGTTGATCTCGGTGACGATCTTGCGGACGGCGTGTTCGGACCGGGCCACGGCGGCGGTCGCGAGAGCGTCCTCCGCCTCCTTGCGCAGGGCCAGGGTCGGGGGCAGGACGGAGAGGCCCTCACGGGCCATCTTCCGCTTGATCCACCAGAGTTCGTCGTAGGTCGTGTCGTCGTCCCCCAGGGGCCGGCCCGCGCCGGGGAGCGACGAGAAGTCGCCGCGCGCCTCCGCGTCGCGGATCTGTTTGTCGACGAAGGACTCGAAGCTGACACCGGGTGGCTTTCGCTCGGTCATGCGTCCATTGTGCCGGAGCCCGCACAGCAGGACGATCCCGCGATTTATCATGCGGCGGCGGCGTGCCAAACGTGCCGTGCGCAGCGACAATTGGAGTTTGACCCGTTAGGAGCGGTACGTGCTCGAACTCACCATGGCCTCGGTCTCCGAGGCGGACGCCGGGGCGACGGCCGGCATGCAGATGGCTGACGCGCCCAGCGAGCCGGGCGGCGTGCTCCGGGTGGGCCGCGATCGGGCGGTGTGCCGGCTCGCGACACCGGACGACTGGCTTTTCGTCTCCCGTGTGCACCTGGAGTTCCTGTGCGCCCCCGACGGGAGCTGGCAGGTCACCTGGCTGCGGGGCTCGCACGCCGACCCCTCCTCCGAGGTGCGGCTGACCCTGCTCGGCCACCAGCCCTCCCCACTGCCGTACGGCGGCACCGCGAAGCTCCCGCACGGCGCCTCCGGCGAACTCGTCATCTACGACCGCACGAGCCCCCGCAGCGTCAACGTGGGCTTCTACCACGAGGCCTGACAGGGGCCCCGGGCGAGGTCAGCCCAGCACCCGGGCCAGCGCGAACCCGTCGTACCCCTTGGTGCCCACCGTCTGGATCGCCGTACCGCTCAGCCTCGGGTGCGCGGCGATGAGTTCGATGGCGGCCCGGGTGCCGCGGACGTCCGGCTCGGTGCCGGCGGCGTCGGCGACCCGGCCGCCGCGTACGACGTTGTCGACGACGATGACGCTGCCGGCCCGGGTGAGGCGCAGGGCCCACTCCACGTAGTGCGGGTTGTTGGCCTTGTCCGCGTCGACGAAGACCAGGTCGAACGGCTCGGGGTTCTCGTCCGTCAGCTTGGGCAGCGACTCCAGGGCGGGGCCGACCCGTACCTCGACGATGCCGTCCAGTCCGGCGCGCGCGATGTTGCGGCAGGCGACCTCCGCGTGCCGGGCGCTGTACTCCAGGGAGACCAGCCGGCCGTCGGCGGGCAGCGCGCGGGCCAGCCAGATGGTGCTGTAGCCGCCGAGGGTGCCGATCTCCAGGATGCGGCGGGCGCCCTGGATCTGGGCGAGGAGATGAAGGAACTTGCCCTGGTTGGCGGCGACGTCGATGGCCGGGAGTCCGGCCGCCTCGTTGTCGCGCAGTGCCGCCTCCAGTGCCTCGTCGTTCGGGGCGAGGTGGGTGGTGAAGTAGGCGTCGACGTCGTCCCAGGTCCGCGACTCGCTCATGAAGCTGTGCCTCCCGCGCCTTTCGTCAGGGCAGTTATTTAGATCGGCTAAATAGGTGCGCTAATGAATATAGGCGCGGGCGGGCTCCCTGTCAGCGGTTCCCGGGGCGTGTTTCAGCCGATCGGACCGGACTTCGGGTCGGCCGGGGCTGCGGGCGCCTGCGGATGAGCCACCGGCGGCATCGGGGCGCCCTGGGGCGGGAACGGGCCCGGTGGCGGATACGCGCCCGGCTGCTGCGGGTACGCGCCCGGCGGCAGGAACGCCCCCGGCGGCGGCACGGGCGGCAGCTGCCGCTTCGCGTTGCGCCTGAGCACGATCGCGACGGCCACCCCCTTGATCGCCAGCAGGGCGAAGCCGATGCCGAACGACACCAGCCAGCCGGGGATGCCCCACACGCTCCACATCTCGTCCACGTGAATGACCTTTCGGTAGGTGTCGTCAGCCGCTGCCCGCCGCAGCGTGTGGTCGCCGGAGATCAGCTCCGGCCGCGGGAAGTCCTGCTCGACGGCGGTGAGGAAGTCCGTACCGCCCCGGGTGAGATCGCCGAGCGGACCCACTCGCCCGGCGAGGCGCCCGGCGAAGGTCACCTCCGGCGCGTCCCCGCCGATCGAGGAGCCGGGCTCCATCCGGTGCCCGGCGAGGACGTACAGGTCGAGGGCCTGCGGGGTGGTGGCCAGGCGGGACAGGCGCATCGGGTAGACCGGCGCGTCGGCGGCGAAGGCGAGATGCAGCGGGTCGAGGGTGCCGGTCAGCGGCCGACCTGCGGCGGTGTCCTCCGGCGCCAGCCGGACCGCCACGTACTCCCACTTCTTCTGCACGTACGGCTCCAGTGCCGTGTCCAGACGGTCCGGGAGCGCGAAGCCGTTCTCGTCGAGCCAGTCGCCGAGGGCGCCGGAGTCGGTGGCGGTCAGCCGGGCCACGTCGAACGGGCCGAGCCGTTCGCGGCCCACGACGTCCACCGGGGCGCCCGGACTCCGGGGCGCGGCGTCCCCGGCCGCGCCGTCGCCCTCGAACATGTCGAACGGCCAGTCGTGCGAGCGCGGCCAGAAGTACTCCCGCCGCTCGTACACGGGCGCGGTCTCCTCGGCGAGCCGCTCGAAGACGGCCGCGTCACCGAGCCTCACCGTCGCGCGGTTCGGCACCGGCATGATCCAGGCGGCCGTGCGGGCGTCGCCGGAGACCGTCAGACGCATGACGATCTGTTCCTCGCGGCCGTCCCAGCGCACCACGGACGTCTCGCGGTTCACGTACACGTTCCGCCGGCCGTCCGGCACCATCGCGCCGCAACCGCAGGCGTACGCCGGTGCCACCAGCGAGGCCAGCTGGAAGCCCAGCAGGGCGAGCACGACGACCAGAAGCCGTCCGCGCCCTCGTGCGCAACCGTTCATCCCCCGTGCTCCCCCCGCCGTGCGTGTGTGCCCGCGGCCATGTTTCCAGGTGATTGTCAGTGGCCTGTCACGGCCCTGCCCGTGCTGGGCATCCGTGATCGGCCTTGTGCCCCGACAGGGCGGACACCTCGCGCGCACTAGGGTCGTCCCGGACACAACAGAGGTGACTCTCAAGTGACGTAGGGGTTGCCCGTGTCCTACGCGGGGACGGTGAGAGCCCTTCTCGGTGGGACGTCGACGGCTCGGAGGGACGACAACGCGTGGCGACGGAGCAGAGCAGACCGGGCGATGCCGCCGGAGCGGGCCGGGCGGTGGGCCGGCTGGGGACGGCACGAGCCGTACTGTGGCTGGTCGCCGCGGTCCTGGCGGCGCGGCAGATCGCCGTCGTGCTCCGCACACCCAAGGGCGAGCGGCTGACGGACCTGGAGACCTGGGTCGGGCCCGGCGGGGTCCTGCACGTGAACGGGTCCCTGTACGACTCGACGCGGTTCACCGGCACCCCGTTGGCGGGCCTCGTCCTCAAGCCCCTCACCCGAACGGCCGAACAGGCCCTCGGCTGGGGCTGGACCTTCGGCACCCTCCTGCTGGTGGTCGCCCTCGGCCTCGTCGCCGCCCGCGCCCTGCCCGGGCCCGTCAGCCGCCGTACCGCCCTGCTCGCGGCCCCCGTGGCCGTCACCCTGCTGATGCTGTCGCTGCCCGTGCGCAACACGCTGTACCTGGGCCAGACCAGCATCCTCCCCGTCCTGCTCGTCCTCGTGGGCTGCTTCCTCGTCCGGGGCGAGCGTGCCAGTGGTGTCTGCGTCGGGCTCGCCGCGGCCTTCCAGCCGACCGTGCTGTTGTTCGTGCCGCTGCTGTGGTTCACCGGCCGCCGGCACGCCGCCGCGAGCACCGGGCTCACGTTCGCCGGGGCCACCGCGCTCGCCTGGGCCACGCTGCCGCACGACTCGTACACGTACTGGGTGCACCACCTCGCCGGTGTCGGCCTCGGCGGCCGGGCCGACGACCTCGCCAACCAGTCCCTGCACGGCGCCCTGCTCCGCTTCGGCCTCTCGGGCCCGCTGGAGATCGCCGTCTTCCTCGCTCTGGCCGCCGCCGTCGCCGTGATCGGCGTGCGACGGGCCGTCCGGTACGCCCGCGACGGGCAGTTGCTGCTCGCGGTCGCCCTCACCGGCTGTGTGGTGGTCGCCGTCTCGCCGACGTCCTGGCAGCACCAGCTGCTGTGGGTGCTGCTCACGGTGGTCGGCCGGGTCGGCACGAGGGCCTCCTCGCGCTACGCGTGGCCGCTCGCCGTCGTCCTGGTGCTGACGCTGCCCGCGAAGATGATGGTGCCGAACGCGGCCGTCCTGCAGCCGGTACGGGACAACGTCGTGCTGCTGGCCGCGCTCGCCGCCGCGCTCGTGGTGCCGTTCCTCTCCCGTACCTCGGAGTACTACCGGACGCCGGTCCCCACGCAGTACGCCCCGAAGGCGGAGACCCGCTTCCGCTGGGCCCCGCTGCTGCGCCGGGTGGTCACCCGCCCCAACCTGCTCCTCGAACTGCTGCTGATCCGCGTCACGTACGCGGCCTACCAGCGCACCCGGTTGAAGGCCACCGGAAGCCGGGGCGCCGCCGAGGAGCACGCGGCGCAGATCCTCGCCGTCGAGAAGGCCCTGTTCCTCGACGTCGAGCACTGGTTCAACCACACGGTCGTCGGGATCGGCTGGCTGCGGGGCTTCTTCGACTTCTACTACACGTCGTTCCACTTCGTGGTCCCGCTGACGGTCCTCGGTGTCCTCTACTGGCGCCGCCCCGCCGACTACCGCTGGGCCCGCACATCCATCGGCTTCACCACGGTCCTCGCGCTCGTGGGCTTCTTCTGCTACCCGCTGGCGCCGCCGCGCCTGATGCCCGGCCTCGGCATCATCGACACCATCCACGGCGTCCAGGACTTCTCCCGCCCGGACTACGGCAGGCTGACCGAGGTGGCCAACCAGTACGCGGCGATGCCGTCCCTGCACTTCGGCTGGTCGCTGTGGTGCGGGCTCACGATCGCGCTGGTCGCGCCCAGGATGTGGATGAAGGTGCTGGGCCTGCTGCATCCCTTCGTCACGGCCCTGGCGATCGTGGCGACGGGAAACCACTGGATCCTCGACGCGGCCGGCGGCGCGGTGGTGGTGGGCGCGGGCTTCGGCCTGACGTACCTCCTGACGGGGCCGAGGGCCGCCACGACCCGGCAGGGGCCCGGCGAACCGGGTGAGCGCCCGCGGGCGGACCGCGGCCTGTCGCCGGTCTCCCGGCACAACGACGGAGGCAGGGGCGGGGCTTAGGGGGGCTGCGCCCCTGCCTCCGTCGGGACGGGCCGACGGCGCCGGGAGGCCGTCGGCCCGAGCACTGCGGGGCGGGGCTCTCAGGCCGTGGTGACCTGGAGGTGCTTCACCCCGTTGATCCAGGCCGAGCGCAGCCGGCTCGGTTCGCCGGCGAGCCGGAGGCCGGGCATCGCGTCGGCGATCGCGTTGAAGATCAGGTCGATCTCCAGGACGGCCAGCGACTTGCCGAGGCAGAAGTGCGGGCCTCCGCCGCCGAAGCCGAGGTGGGGGTTGGGGTCGCGGGTGATGTCGAAGGTGTCGGGGTCGGTGAAGACGTCCGGGTCGTGGTTGGCGGAGGCGTAGAAGATGCCGACGCGGTCCCCCTTCCTGATCCGCTTGCCGCCGAGTTCCAGGTCCTGGGTGGCGGTGCGCTGGAAGGAGTTGACCGGCGCGGCCCAGCGGACGATCTCCTCGGCCGCCGTCGCCGGGCGCTCGCGCTTGTAGAGCTCCCACTGGTCGGGGTGGGTGAGGAAGGCGTGCATGCCGTGGGTGATGGCGTTGCGGGTCGTCTCGTTGCCGGCCACCGCCAGCATCAGCACGAAGAAGCCGAACTCGTCGGAGGTGAGGTTCCCCTCGTCCTCGGCGGCCACCAGGGTGGTGACGATGTCCTTCGCCGGGCACTGCTTGCGGTCGGCGGCCATGTTCATGGCGTAGGCGATGAGTTCCATCGCCGACTGCTGGCCGACCTCCTCGGTGATGGCGTACTCCGGGTCGTCGTACGAGATCATCCGGTTCGACCACTCGAAGATCCGGATGCGGTCCTCCTGGGGGATGCCGATCAGTTCGGCGATGGCCTGCAGGGGGAGTTCGCAGGCGACCTCGGTGACGAAGTCGAACGGGCCCGCGTGGGCGCCGGCCTCCCGGGCGATGGTGAGGGCGCGGTGGCGCAGGTTGTCCTCCAGCGCGCGGATCGCCCGCGGGGTGAAGACGCGCTGCACGATCTGGCGGACCCGGGTGTGCTCCGGCGGGTCCATGTTCAGCAGGATCAGCCGCTGGGCGTCGATCGCGTCGCGCTCGATGTGCTCGTTGAAGCGGATGATCGCGGTGTTGACCGTCGAGGAGAACAACTCCGGGTGCGTGGAGACGTACTTGACGTCCGCGTGCCGGGTGACGGCCCAGTAGCCCTCGTCCGCGAAGCCCGCGATGCCGGGTGCCTGCGGGATCCAGTGGACCGGTTCCGTGCGGCGCAGTTCGGCGAACTCCGGGAGGGGGACACGGTGGTGCAGCAGGTCGGGGTCGGTGAAGTCGAACCCGTCGGGCAGCGCTGGACAGGGCATCGGCGACTCCTGACGGAGCATCAGATAAAGAGAATTGCGGTGACCGTAGTAACGGGTTCTACAACAAGCAAGGGGTACGGGCTTTTCAGTTGCCGCACGCCCCTTGCGGTGGTGGAGCCGCGCTCAGCAGACTGCTGAGGAGAACTAGAACGCGTACTAGTTCTGCGTGGCGGGCCGGGCCGGGACGCCCCGCGCCGCGCGGGTAACCGTTGAGAGGAATCCCCATGGCCGCGGAACCCGTGATCGTCGAAGCCGTACGCACCCCCATCGGCAGGCGCGGTGGCGCGCTCGCCAACCTGCACCCCGCCTACCTGCTGGGCGAGACCTACCGTGAACTCCTCGGCCGCACCGGCATCCCCGCCGACTGCGTCGAGCAGATCGTCGGCGGCACGGTGACCCACGCCGGCGAACAGTCCATGAACCCCGCGCGCACGGCCTGGCTGACCATGGGCCTGCCGTACGAGACGGCCGCGACCACGGTCGACTGTCAGTGCGGTTCCTCGCAGCAGGCCTCGCACATGGTGGCCAACATGGTCGCGGCGGGCGTCATCGACGTCGGGATCAGCTGCGGCGTCGAGGCCATGTCCCGGGTGCCGCTCGGGTCGGGATCCAAGCACGGGCCCGGCAAGCCGTTCCCGGAGGAGTGGAACGTCGATCTGCCCAACCAGTTCGAGGCCGCCGAGCGGATCGCCCGGCACCGGGGGCTCACCCGCGAGGACGTGGACGCGCTCGGACTGCTCTCCCAGGGGCGGGCCGCAGCCGCGTGGGCCGAGGAGCGGTTCAAGAAGGAGACCTTCGCCGTCCAGGTGCCGACGACCGAGGCGGAGCAGGGGGCCGGGCAGGGCATGTGGCGGCTCGTCGACCACGACGAGGGGCTGCGGGACACGTCCGCGGAGGCGCTGGCACGACTGAAACCGATCATGCCGACGGCGGTCCACACGGCGGGCAACTCCTCCCAGATCAGCGACGGCGCGGCGGCGATCATGTGGGCCTCGAAGCGGATGGCGCGGGCGCTGAAGCTGCGGCCCCGGGCGCGGATCGTCGCCCAGGCGCTGGTCGGCTCCGACCCCCACTTCCACCTCGACGGGCCGATCGACGCGACCAAGGCGGTGCTGGGGAAGGCGGGGATGTCGCTCAGGGACATCGACCTCGTCGAGATCAACGAGGCCTTCGCGTCGGTGGTGCTGAGCTGGGCGCAGGTCTTCGACCAGGACCTGACGAAGGTGAACGTCAACGGCGGCGCGATCGCCCTCGGGCACCCGGTGGGAGCGACGGGCGCGCGGCTCATCGCGACCGCCCTGCACGAACTGGAGCGGACGGACAAGGAGTTCGCGCTGGTGACGATGTGCGCGGGCGGAGGGCTGGCGACGGGGACGATCCTCCAGCGGTTGTGAGGCGGGGAGGGCGGCGCCGGTTCTGACGGACTCGGGGCGGTCGCCCGCGCCGCTCGTCGGGCTGCGGGCGGGCGGCTGGCATGGCCGCCCGTAAGCCGAGGGTCCTCCGGCTGGTGTCCGGTGGCCAGGAGGGCCGCTGACCTGGGGGGCGTTCAGCTGATGGCTCGCGGCTGTGCGGCCGGCGGCTCGCGCGGCTGCCGCGGCCGTCGGGCCGTCGGGCCGTGGTCGTTCGGCGGCTGGACCGCACCGCCGGCGGGCTGTGGGGGCCGGTCGGTGGCGGGTTCCTCGGTGGGATGGCCGGTCGCCTGCGGCCGTTCGCCTGCCGGCCCGTGGCAGGGGCCGCCGGTGGCCCGTGCCGTCCGGTCGCGGACGGGGCGGCCGAGGCCATGGGTGACGGGGGCTGAGTCGGCGGTGGCCTTGCCGGTCGTCCCGCGGCCGGCAGGACCTTCCCCCGTGCGGCCACGTCCCCGGTCTGCCGCTGCCGGGCGCGGCCCCCGTACGCTCACTCACCCCGCCGGTCGTGCCGCGGCGGTCACCGGCCTCTGCCGGGCCGTCCACCGTGACCTCACCCCGCAGGAGTGGGCGCCGTATCTGCCGGACGGGGAGCCGGGCCGGGTGTGCCGGCCCTGGGACGTGGGCCGGGGGCGTCGACGACGGCGCTCACAGCTCAGGTGGGTCGAGGGCCGTCAGGTCGGCCGGGAGGAGCCCGGGGTGGTAGGCGGCCAGAGCGGCGCCGCCGAGCCACCAGCCCCGGTGGATCAGGGCCCGGCACAGGGACGGGCTGAGACGGTCGAAGACGGTGGGGACGAGGGCGAGGTCGCGGCCGTCGTGCGAGCGGTGCTCCGGGAAGGCCGCGCGCCAGCGGTGCGGGAGCGAGTCCGCGGCCGGGAAGTCCGTGGAGAGCTGCACCAGGATGCCCCGGCGGGCCCCGTCCGGGAGTTCACCGACGGGGCCGAGCGCCGCGGCGCGCCGGAAACGCTCGATCGTGGCCCGGGTGCGGAGCGTGGTGCTCTGGCGGTAGAGGAGCGAGTTGGCTCTCGCCAGGTCGCGGATCACCGGGACACGGCCGTACAGGCCGGGGCGCAGCAGGCCGCCCGCGTTGAGGGCGCACAGGAACGTATGGCGGTAGCGGTCGCTGTCGATGGCCTCCAGGCCGGTGTTGTCGTAGGTGCCGCCGTCCAGGAGGACCGGGTCGTGTTCGGCGCAGGGGAAGGGGGAGCCGTCGAGGACGACGGGCGGGAGGAGGCCGGGCACGGCCGCCGAGGCCGAGACGGCGCGGCTGAGGCGCAGGCCCGTGCCCGCGGTGCGGGCGAGGCCGATGGAGTAGTCGCCGTACACGTCGCGTTCGAAGGTGAAGCGGACGCCGGTGGTCATGCTGGCGGCGTTGACGATCCAGCGGACCTGGGGGTCCAGGTCCGCCAGCTCGGTTCCGCCGAGGAACCAGTCGTCGAGGCGCCGGGCCAGTAGATCGGTGCGGGTGGTGGGGCCGAGGGTGCGCCAGATGTCGCGCAGCAGCGACCGCTTGAGGGAGTGGGAGGAGACGTGGTCGACGACGGGGGCGGTCACCAGCTCGTCCACCGCGCGCGGGGTGAAGTTCCGCTCCCGCAGCGCCGGCCAGGCGGTGGCCAGGCACGCGTTCGCTATCGAGCCGCCGGACACCGACGACGAGTAGCGCAGGTGGCGGAGCAGCCCGGCGTCGGCCAGCAGACGGACGAAGCCCAGCGCGGAGAGCGTGGCGCGGAAACCGCCGCCGGAGAGGGCGAGGGCGACCGGGGTCCCGGTGGCGGGCGGCGGTTCGGCCGGGCGGAGCGGGTCCCCGCAGGGGCGGGCGGTCAGGCCGGTGCCGAGGGCGGGGGAGTCGACGGCCCACGACGGGCCGGCGGACGGGCCGGTGCGCGCGGCGGGGGAGGGGGCGGCGTCCGGCGGTGCGGGGAGGGGGGCGGGGCGGGTGAAGGTGTCCTGAGCGTGCCGGGACCTGGTCATGGCCGGTCTCCCATCGTGATGACGAGCGCCTGGTCGGCGGGGCCCCTGACATCGACCTCGAAGGCCCGGTCCGCCCGCAGTTCCGCCAGCGCCTCCTCGGCGAAGGGGATGTGGTTGGTGAGGTGGACGACGTACTCGTCCTCGGGCGCGCGGGACTCCACGAGCCACCGCAGGGTGTCCTCGCCCGGGTGGTGGTGGCGGACGCCGTCGGCCGAGATGACGTAGTGGTCGGCCCGGATCCGTTCGAAGAAGTCCGGCTCCACGTTGCGCTCGCTGCCGTGGTGCGGGAGCTTCAGCAGGTCCACGTGGAACGGGGCGGCGTCGTCGAGCAGGTCGAGGGCGCGCAGCCCGGCGAGGACGTGGTCGCCGCGGGCGTCGCCGGTGAGCAGGGCGGTGCCGTCCGCGTGCCGCAGGAGCAGCACGATGCTGGAGAGGTTCGGCACCGAATCGTCCGCGTAGGCCGCCGAGATGACCTCCGGGTCGCCGCGCCGTCTCGCCTCGTGCCACTTCTCCGCCAGCTCGGCCAGCGCGCCCTCGTCCGGTGCGACGACCGTGACGTCCAGGTCGTGCAGGGTCGTCTCGGCACCCTCGGCGAGAGGTCCGCGGAAGGGGGCGTTGCCGTCCAGGCTCAGGGCGACGGCCGCGTCGCGGATGTCCCGCCCCTGGTTGTAGCTGGCCGTCACCGCCGCCTCGGAGGCGGCGGCGCGTTCGAGGAGCGGGTGGACGGAGGCGCTCAGGCCGGGAGAGCGCTGGTCGACCAGCTCCTCCACGGAGTTGAGCCACAGCGCGTCCACCTCGTACGGCAGGGCCTCCCCGTCCTGCTGGGCCTGCCGCATGTCCCGGAAGAGGCGTACGAGTCCGCCCGCGTGGTCGTCGTCGACGTGGGAGAGGCAGACGACGTCGAGGTGGGGAGGGGTGCCCTCACGCGGGGGATCGTGTGCGGGCGGGTCGCCGTCCCGGTCCTGGCCGCCCCGGCGGGCGCGGGCCCCGTCCGGGCCGGTGAGCCGGTGCAACCGGCCCTGGAGGGAGGCCCGGTAGACGCCGGCGGGGCCGCCGTCGACGAGCATGACCCGCTCGCCGTCGGGGCTTCGCCCGTCCTGCGGGGCCTGTCCGTCCTGTTCCGCGTCCCAGCGGACGAGGAAGCAGTCGCCGTGGCGGGCGTCGAGGAAATCGAAGGTCAGCATGGTCGCCTGCCTTGCCGGACCGGTGGCTCGGCCGTCACACGGACTGCATGGCGCGCAGTACGTCGACGAGCCCGTGGCCCTGGAAGTCGCGTTCACGGGCGAGGTCGGTCGCCGTCGCGCAGAGGATGTCCTTCACGCGCTCGGGGCGGCCGAGCAACTCGCGGTAGCGGGCCAGCAGCATGGCCGCGGCCCCGCTGACGTGTGCCGCCGCCTGGCTGGTGCCGTGCATGGCGGCGATGCCCTCGCCGGGGATCGGTCCGTCGATGTCCTCCCCCGGCGCCACCAGGTCGGGCTTGGGACGTCCGTCGCCGGTGGGGCCACGGCTGGAGAAGTAGCTGACGCCGTGGCGGTGCGGATTGCTGCGGTGGGTGGAGCCGACCGTGATGACGGACTCCGCGTTGCCGGGGTCGGAGATGCTGATGTCCTGGAAGCCGGCCCCCAGGGTCCGTACGGTTCCGGTGAACCCGGCGTTCCCGGCCGCCGTCACCACGACCACGCCCGACCGGGTCAGCCGGTCGCACTCCACGCACACCGGTGTCCACCCCGTGGAGTGGGTGGCGACGTCGTGCGGCACCGACAGACTCAGGTTGACCCCGGCGATGACGAACCGCCCGGCCTGCTCGTTGATGTGACGGATCGCCTGCAGCGCGGTGACGATGGAGAACTCGTCGCCCTCACCGTCGTCGTTCAGCACCCGGAAGTCGTACAGCCGGATGCGGGGACAGATGCCCCGGAACTCCTGTTCCGGCCACCACCCGCCGATGATCCCGGCGATGTGCGTGCCGTGCTGGTCGCCCGGCGGTACGTACGGGTCCGGGTGCCCCGGGGTGGGCGGGCCGGGGGCCGGGCCGGTCTCCACGGACGGCAGCGCCGCCGACCAGTTCACCAGCCCGTTGACCAGCGCGTGGTCCGGGAGCTTCGCCCGTACGCAGGTGAAGTCGAAGGAGCGGGCGATGCGCGACTCCAGTCTGCGCGGCGGCGAGACGGCGGTGTCCCAGTCGTGGAACGCCGAGTGCCGCGCGTCGAGGCCGCTGTCCACGACGGCCCAGCCGATGGAGGCGCTGTCCACCGAGAACACCTGCTCGGCGGCGTCGGCCTTGATGGTCCGCCGGGACCGTACGACCGCGCCGGTGGCCCGGCGGTTCGTCGTCACGGAGACGACGGGGTACTTCAGCCGCCGGTCGACGACCTGTCCGACGGGGCTGTGGGCGCCTCGCACCGGGTACGCGTCCGGGACGGCCTCGGCCAGCATCCGGACCAGCGTGCCGGTGACGTCCTGTTCGCGCGTCGGCCCGCCCGCGTCCGCCACCACCCCGGCCAGCAGGTTGAGGAACCAGGTGAGTTGCCGGCCGCGTTCCTGCCGGCGCCGCATGTTGTCGTGGATCTCGCTGGTCGCGGGCGCCCGGATGTGCCCCCGCAGTGCCGCGTCGATCCCCTCCGCCCCGCTCTCGACGGCGAGTTCATGGGCGACCCGCACCACACCGGCGAGACTGGTCAACGGCAGCAACGCCGTCACCAGTTCCTCCAGCGTGAGCTGCGCCACGACGAAGCTCCCGGCCGCGACCGGCCGGGCCGCCTCCGTCAACCGCAGCCCCTGCAGGCGTTCCAGGGCCCGTTCGACCCCGTACTCCTCGCGGACGGCGAGGATCAGGTCCTGCCGGTACGGGAGCGGGGGCGGGGGCGGTGGTGCCGACGGCGAAGCCGGCGCCCGCGCCGAGGACTGCGGCGGTTCGGCGAAGGCCAGCCACACGTCGAAGTGCACGGGACAGTCGGTCGCCCAGAGGACGGGGACGGGACCCTTCCCGTAGAACACCGCCAGGAGTTCCGATCGGTCCATCACGGCTCCCGATGCGCGTGGCGTGGGAGGGACTTCAGGGACTGCCTCCATTCTCCGCCCCGGCCCCGGCCCCCGCATCCGGGACGGGCACGACGAAGAAGGCGGCGGCCCCGGGGATCGGGGGCCGCCGCCTTCGGTCCGGTTCGGCCGGGGTGTCCCGGCCGCATCGGTCATGCGGGTCTGCGGGTCGTGCGGGTCGTGCGGGTGGTGCCGGTGGTGCCGGTGGTGCGGGTCGTGCCGGATCAGTACCAGTTGTTGGCCTGCCAGAAGTTCCACGCGCCACAGGGGCTGCCGTAGCGGTCCTTCATGTAGTCCACGCCCCACTTGATCTGGGTGGCGGGGTTGGTCTTCCAGTCGGAGCCCGCGGAGGACATCTTCGAGCCGGGGAGCGCCTGGACCAGGCCGTAGGCGCCGGAGGACGCGTTGGTGGCGTTGACGTCCCAGTCGCTCTCGTGGTCCACGATGTGGGAGAAGCACGTGTACTGGGCCGAGTTCCCGATCATCTTCTTCGCGACAGCCTGGGCCTGGGAGGCCTCCGACGCGGCCTGGGCGGGCGCGGCGACGAGCAGGGCACCGGTGGCGGCGGCGGCCAGGGTGACACCGGCGAGGGCCTTCTTCGGGGAGGCGATGCGGCGGAGAGCGGAGCGGGTCACGGGGATCCTTTTCTACGGGGACATGGCCGTCGCGGGCATGCCTTCACCACGTGGTGTGCGGTGGGGGCGTACGTCGGCGCCGAGGCCCGGGTGGGCTCGTCGGCGCCGTGCGACTCCTCCAGAGAAACAGCCCGAGCGGGCGTCCGCAATGACCCCTTTTGCTAGTTGTGGTCGTATTCGCGCCGAAGGGTCTGTCTGTGACGTGGCTCTCATTGCGCAGGTCAGCGGGCATTTCCACATGTGCATGCCATGCACTTCGATCTACGACCCCGGTTCGTATGTGATGTGGGTCCTGTGGGGTGCTTCACGGATCGCGCGACGGACGGTGAGCCGCGATGCGCGGAGGGTTCACCGCGGCGGCGGTGTGAAGGTGACCGCGCTCTCGAACGCGGCCCTGCGGGTGGCCGGCGCAGCGCCTGCAGGAGCGGGGTGCCGAGGGTGAGGGAGGTGACGACCGCGCGGCCAGGTCCCAGCCGGGGGCGGGGCCAGGCGGTGCGCGAGGAGACGGGCGGACGCCCGAGCGCCGGGTTAGATTCGGGCCATGCGCACGGGGAGACTGCTGGGATCGGGCCGCACGGCCGACGTGTACGAACTCCACCTCGACGAAGGCGGGTCCGCACCGCCCGCCGACGTCGGCCTCGCCCCCTCCCGCGAACCCTCCGCCCCCGACGGACTGGCCGACCGTGACGGAGCCGACAGACGGACCGGCCACGACCTCCCCGACGGCGGTACCGGCCCCGGCGACCCCGCGAGCCCGGGAGGGACCACCACGGCCTGGGTGCTGAGGCGCTACCGGGGCGACTGGGGGGACGCGGCCGCCGAGGCCGAGGTCATGGCGTACGTACGGGCCCATGGGTACCCCGTCCCGTGCGTGCGCTCGGCGACCCGTACGGACATGGTGCTGGAGCGGCTGTCCGGCCCGACGATGCTGGAGGCGCTGGCCACCGGCCTGCTCGACCCGGCGCGGGCGGGTGCCACCCTGGCCCGCCTCCTGCACGCCCTCCACGCTCTCCCGCCCCGCGACCGGGCTCCTGCCGCTCTCCCCGGCTCCCGCGTCCTCCACCTGGACCTGCACCCCGACAACGTCATCCTCGCGCCCCGGGGTCCCCGGGTCATCGACTGGAACAACGCCGAGGAAGGGCCGCCCGGCCTCGACTGGGGCATGTCCGCCATGATTCTGGCCCAGGTCGCCGTCGACGTGGCCGACTCGCGCGCGGCGATGGCCCACGCCACGCTGGTCTCCCTCCTCGCCCACCGGTCCCAAGGACCCTCCGGCCTGACGGACGAGGGGCTCGCCGAGGCGGGGCGACGCCGGGCGGCCACGCCGACGATGACCGCGCGCGAGGTCGAACTCATCGCGGCCGCGGAGGAGTTGATCCGAACCCTCACGCACCCGGGAGGGGTGGTCCTCAGACCGCCACGTACGTGACCGGATCGCTCCCCGTCACCGCCTCCGCCCGCCCCAGCTTCACCAGCCGCCGGAGGTGTGCCTCCGCCTCGGAGACCGCGATGTTGCGGGAGCCGAAGGGGATCTGGGACCAGGGGCGGTTCCACTCCATGCGTTCGGCGAGCTGCCAGGGAGTGAGGGGGGTCGCGAGGAGGGTGAGCAGGCCGGTGAGCCGGGACTCGTGGTGGGCCAGCAGCTCCCCCACGCGGGCGGCGGCGTCGGTGAACGCGTACTGGTGGGCGGGCAGGACCTCGGCGGAGCCCAGGCGGCCGATGCGTTCCAGCGAGTCGAGGTAGTCGCCGAGCGGATCGGTGACGGTGTCGTCGTCCGGGTCCTCGTACAGGCCGATGTGCGGGCTGATCTCGGGGAGGAGATGGTCGCCGGAGAACAGGCGGCCGTGGCCCGGCAGTTGAGCGGGATGCGCCTCCTCCAGATGGAGGCAGACGTGTCCCGGGGTGTGCCCCGGCGTCCAGATCGCGCGGACGCGGCGGCCGGGGAGGTCCAGGAGTTCGCCGGGCACGATCTCGCGGTCGGGCAGCGCGGGGGAGAAGCCGGGCAGGGCGCGGGGGCGGCGCGGGGCGCGCAGCGGCGCGAGGTGTTCCTCCGGCGCGCCCGCCGCCGTGAGCTTGTCCGTCATGTACGTGAACCAGCGGTCCGGGCCGGTCCCGCGCGTGCGCCGGACGATCGCCGTGTCCGCCGCGTGCATCGCGATCCACGCCCCGGATGCCTCGCGCACCGCGCCGGACAGGCCGTGATGGTCGGGGTGGTGGTGTGTGATCACGACACCGTGGACCTCCGTGACCGACGTGCCGCACGCCGTCAGCCCCGCGGCGAGCGTGTCCCAGGACGCCGGGTCGTCCCAGCCGGTGTCGACGAGGACCGGCCCGCGGTCGGTGTCGACGACGTACACGAGGGTGTGGCCGAGCGGGTTGTCCGGGATGGGGACCTCGATGGACCGTACGCCTCCGCCGTGATCGG
Source organism: Streptomyces sp. NPDC057438 (assembly GCF_042802995.1). Lineage (NCBI taxonomy): Bacteria > Bacillati > Actinomycetota > Actinomycetes > Kitasatosporales > Streptomycetaceae > Streptomyces > Streptomyces sp. NPDC057438. Next base: position 97,522 of record NZ_JBHVDD010000006.1, on the reverse strand, counting down.
TCACGTGTGTCATGAACTCACTATAACTAGAACGAGTTCCACCGGGGCAGGGATGGAGGGGCGCGGTCGTCGGTGGGCGACATGGACTCCTCCCACGGGAACTGGTATCAGTTCCCTATCAGAAAACTGACGGTACGTCAGAGAAGTGGCTCCGGGAGGCAGCGGCCATGACCGAACTCGTGGAACACGGACAGCTGTTCATCGGCGGGGAGTTGACGGATCCCCTGGGCACCGACGTCATCGAGGTGGTCTCCCCGCACACCGAGGAGGTCATCGGCCGCGTCCCGCACGCGTCGCGCGCGGACGTCGACCGGGCCGTGGCCGCCGCACGCCACGCCTTCGACCACGGCCCCTGGCCGCGCATGACCCTCGACGAACGCATCGAGGTCGTCACCCGGATCAAGGACGCCTTCGCCGTACGCCACGAGGAGTTCGCCCGGATCATCAGCTCGGAGAACGGCACCCCCGTCACCTCCAGCGTGATGGTGCAGGCGCTCGCCTCGATGTTGGTGTGGGACGCGGCGATCACGACGGCTCGCGGTTTCACGTACGAGGAGCGGCGCGACGGCGTGCTCGGCAAGATCCTGGTGCGGCGCGAGCCGGTCGGGGTGGTCGCGGCGGTCGTCCCCTGGAACGTCCCGCAGTTCACCGCCGCCGCGAAACTCGCCCCCGCCCTCCTCGCCGGCTGCCCGGCGATCCTGAAGGTCTCGCCCGAAACCCCCCTGGACGCCTACCTGTTGGCGGAGATCGCCGCCGAGGCGGGCCTGCCCGAGGGCGTGCTGTCCATCCTTCCCGCCGACCGCGAGGTCAGCGAATACCTGGTGGGGCACCCGGGCGTCGACAAGGTCTCCTTCACCGGTTCGGTCGCCGCGGGCAAACGGGTCATGGAGGTCGCCGCCCGCAACCTCACCCGCGTCACGCTGGAGCTGGGCGGCAAGTCGGCGGCGGTGATCCTGCCGGACGCGCACGCGCAGACCGCCGTCAACGGCATCGCCCCCTTCGCCTGGATGATCAACGGCCAGGCGTGCGTCGCCCAGACGCGCATCCTCGTACCCCGCTCCCGCTACGACGAGTTCGCCGAGGCCTTCGCGGCCTACGCCTCCGCGCTGAAGATCGGCGACCCGCTCGACCCGGCCACCGAACTCGGCCCGCTCGTCGCCCAGCGCCAGCAGCGCCGCAGCCTCGACTACATCCGCATCGGCCAGGAGGAGGGCGCCAAGATCCTCACCGGCGGCGGCCGTCCCGCCGGCCAGGAGCGCGGCTGGTACGTGGAACCGACGCTCTTCGGTGACGTCGACAACTCCATGCGCATCGCCCGCGAGGAGATCTTCGGCCCGGTGATCTGCCTCCTGCCGTACGGCGACGAGGCCGAGGCCGTACGCATCGCCAACGACTCCGACTACGGCCTCAGTGGCAGCGTCTGGACCGCCGACGACGAACGCGGTATCGACATCGCCCGCCGGGTCCGCACCGGCACCTACTCCGTCAACACCTTCAGCCTCGACATGCTCGGCCCCTTCGGCGGCTACAAGAACTCCGGTCTGGGGCGGGAGTTCGGGCCCGAGGGCTACGGCGAGTACCTGGAGCACAAGATGATCCACCTCCCGGCCGGGTACGAGCCGCCCGGCACCGCCACCGTCACCGTCGACGAGGCGGAGTGACCGGCGATGGGTGACCGCTGGAACGTGGAGGTCGACCGCGCCGTCTGTATCGGCTCCGCCCAGTGCACGCACCTCGCCCCGGACGCCTTCCGCCTCGACTCCGCGATGCAGTCCCACCCCCTCGCCCCCGACACCGACGCCAACGAGCGCATCCTGAAGGCGGCCGAGGGCTGCCCGGTGGAGGCGATCGCGATCGCCCTGGCGGACAGCGGGGAGCCGGTGTTCCCGCCCGAGGAGTAGCGGCCTACGCTCTGCGGTCGGTACGAGAACGATCGGGAAGTCGGGGCGGGAAAGCGTGCGGAAGTCCGAGGCCAGGGAACTGATCAGACTGGCGCGGGAGGCGTGGGACGCCGAGGAGTGGCGGCGCGCCGCCGACCTCTACGAACAGGTGCTCGCCCATTACCCGGACGAGAGGCCGAGCGCGGAGTGGTGGTACGACGCCGCGCTCGGCCACAAGTTCCTGCGCGACTGGGACAAGGCGTACGAGCTGGGTGTCCAGGCCGCCGCCCGCGCACCGCGCGGAGAGGGCGACCCCGCCTTCTGGAACCTGGGCATCGCGGCCACGGTCCGCCGCGACTGGGCCGTCGCCCGCGACGCCTGGGCCGACTTCGGCATCACCCTGCCCGACGGCGAGGGCGAGATCCACGGCCGCTTCGGCCATGCCTGCGTCCGCCTGGACACCGAGGGCTCGCGCGAGGTGGTGTGGATCGAGCGGCTGTGCCCGACGCGCGGGCGCGTGCTGAACGTCCCCGTGACCGGCGGCCGTCGCCACGGCGAGATCGTCCTCCACGACGGAGAGCCCAACGGTGAACGCGTCGTCGACGGCTCGGCCTTCCCCGTCTTCGACGAACTGCTGCTCTTCGAGCCGTCCGACCTGCCCACGTGCCAGGTGACGGTCGCTGCCGGTGAGCCGGAGGACCTGGACGTCCTCACCGCCCTCTTCGCCGACCACGGCTTCGCCGCCGAGCCCGCGGACACCCTGACGACCCACTGCGCCTGCTGCAGCGAGGGCACCCTCCACAAGGAGCCCCGGGCGACCCGCGCGGGTGCCCAGCGCGTCTCCCTCGCAGCCCCGGAGGACGAGGCCCGCCGCCTGCTCGACCGATGGGCGGGGGAGAAGGCGATCGGGCGGAGCTGGAGCGGGCTGGAGGCCGTGGCGTAGCGGGAGGAACGCCCGCTCCGCCCGGAAATGCCGGAAATAGGAAAAAAAGTTCCCTTAGGGGGTTGTCTTCTGCTACGGGCGTTCTATTGTGGAAATCGGCCTACGAGACGAGTGAGGGAGCCGACCGAAGTAGCCGACAGCGGCGTGAGGCAGCAGATCCGCCGGTGCCGACGTCGACGGTCGGGCTGAGAGGCCGGAAGGCAGCACGATGGGGCCTGACGGTGAACCCAGCACCTGATGCCGGATGAGTGGTACCGGCACAGGAACCCGTCTCGTAGGTCTTTTCTCTGACGTTCTCCTCCGCCGTTTCCGGCCTGCTTCCGCCTGCCTCCTGCCTGCTTCAGGCCTGCGTCCGCCGGTCCGGGGCCGTCAGGTCGATCAGGCGGCACACCGTCTCGATGTCTATCTTCACCTGGGCGATCGAGGCGCGGCCGGACAGCCAGGTGATCAGGGCCGAGTGCCAGGTGTGCTCGATGACCCGGACCGCCGACAGCTGCTCCGGGCCCGGGTTCTCCAGCCCCATGGCGTCGAGGATGATCGCGGTCGTCTGGTGGGAGACCTGGTCGACCTCGGGGCTGACGCTGCGGTCGGCGAAGGTCAGCGCGCGGACCATGGCGTCGGCGAGATGGGGCTCGCGCTGCAGGGCGCGGAAGGCACGCATCAGGGTCTCGGCGACGCGCTCGGCCGCCGTCGCGCCGCTCGGCGGCTTCTTGCGGAGCGTGCCGTGCATGTGCTCCAGCTGGTCCTGCATCGTGGCGACCAGCAGATGGATCTTGGACGGGAAGTAGCGGTAGAGCGTGCCGAGCGCGACCTGCGAGGACTCGGCGACCTCCCGCATCTGCACGGCGTCGAAACCGCCCCGGCTGGCCAGCTGGGCGCTCGCGTGCAGGATGCGGCGCCGGCGGGCCTCCTGCCGCTCCGTGAGGGGCGGTGAGTCCGGTCGCCCGGCGCCGGCTTCCACCTTGACTTCCGCAGCCATGGGTCTCGTTCCGTGACAGTCGTGATGGTCGTGACGGTCGGTGAGGGTATGCGATCAAATAGCATGCCAGGGCGTGTGCCGTGGCGTGAATCACCTGATCCACCTCTCACAGCCGTTCTACCAGCCGGTAGATTCAGAGCCTCTTGAACGATCAACTCTGAAACTTGTTCTAGATTACCGTCTCGTCGTAATCTCACGGGAAATCGCAGTGAGAAGGGGGCCAGGAGTGACCGCGGAGGCCAGTCAGGCGGGGTCCCGACGTGACCTCGCCGCGGACGGCGAGCGACCGCTCACCATCGCCCTCCTCACCTATAAGGGGAACCCGTTCTGCGGGGGACAGGGCGTCTACGTACGGCACCTCTCGCGCGAGCTCGCCCGCCTCGGCCACCGGGTCGAGGTGATCGGCTCCCAGCCGTACCCCGTGCTCGACGAGGACGCCGTACCCGCCGACGGCCCGGGCGGGGTCTCCCTCACCGAGCTGCCGAGCCTCGACCTCTACCGCCAGCCCGACCCGTTCCGCACCCCGAAGCGGGACGAGTACCGCGACTGGGTGGACGCCCTCGAAGTGGCGACGATGTGGACCGGCGGCTTCCCCGAGCCCCTGACCTTCTCCCTGCGCGCCCGCCGCCATCTGCGCGCCCGGCGCGGGGAGTTCGACGTCGTCCACGACAACCAGACCCTCGGGTACGGGCTGTTGGGTGACGTGGGCGCACCCCTGGTCACCACCATCCACCACCCCATCACCGTGGACCGGCAGCTGGAGCTGGACGCGGCCGAGGGATGGCAGCGGCGGATGTCCGTGCGCCGCTGGTACGCGTTCACGCGCATGCAGAAGAGGGTCGCGCGGCGGCTGCCGTCCGTGCTCACCGTCTCCGGCACCTCCCGCCAGGAGATCGTCGACCACCTCGGCGTCCGCGACGACCGGATGCACGTCGTGCACATAGGCGCCGACACCGACCTCTTCTCGCCGGATCCGGCGGTGGCCCGGGTGCCGGGCCGGATCGTCACCACCTCCAGCGCGGACGTGCCGCTCAAGGGGCTCGTCTTCCTCGTCGAGGCGCTCGCCAAGGTGCGCGCCGAGCACCCCGCCGCCCACCTCGTCGTCGTCGGCAAGCGGCCCACCGAGGGCCCGGTCGCCCAGGCCGTAGAACGCTACGGCCTCGAAGGCGCCGTCGAGTTCGTCAAGGGCATCTCCGACGCCGAACTGGTCGACCTGGTCCGCTCGGCCGAGGCCGCCTGCGTGCCCTCGCTGTACGAGGGGTTCTCCCTGCCGGCCGCCGAGGCCATGGCCACCGCCACGCCGTTGGTCGCCACCACCGGCGGAGCCATACCGGAGGTCGCCGGACCCGACGGCGAGACCTGCCTCGCGGTGCCCCCGGGCGACGCGGGCGCCCTGGCCGCCGCCCTGAGCCGGCTCCTCGGCGACCCGGAACTCCGGCGCCGGCTCGGCCGCGCCGGCCGCGAACGGGTGCTCCGGCGCTTCACCTGGGCCCGCGCCGCCGAGGGCACGGTGGCCCACTACCGCGAGGCCGTGGCCCGCGCCGAGGGACGCCGGACGAGGACCGCCGCGAGCGCCGCGCCGGCGGGGGACCACTCCGCCGACGCCCCCGAGATCGCAGAACCCGTAGAAGCCGCGGAGGCCGTGGACACCCACGAGGCCGTCCCGGTCGCCGGTGACGTAGTCGAGACCAACCGCGAAAGCGCCAACCGCGAAAGCAGGGCCACGTGCTGACCGTCGATTTCTCCCGCTTCCCCCTCGCCCCCGGGGACCGGGTCCTGGATCTCGGCTGTGGAGCGGGCCGGCACGCCTTCGAGTGCTACCGGCGCGGCGCCCGGGTCGTGGCCCTCGACCAGAACGGCGAGGAGATCCGCGAGGTCGCCAAGTGGTTCGCGGCGATGAAGGAGGCGGGTGAGGCCCCCGAGGGTGCCACCGCGACGGCCATGGAGGGCGACGCCCTCGCGCTGCCCTTCCCCGACGAGTCCTTCGACGTCGTCATCATCTCCGAGGTGATGGAGCACATCCCCGACGACAAGGGCGTCCTGGCCGAGATGGTCCGGGTGCTGCGGCCCGGCGGCCGCATAGCCATCACCGTCCCGCGCTACGGCCCCGAGAAGGTCTGCTGGGCCCTCTCCGACGCCTACCACGAGGTCGAGGGCGGCCACATCCGCATCTACAAGGCGGACGAGCTGCTGGCCAGGATCCGCGAGGCGGGCCTCAAGCCGTACGGCACCCACCACGCGCACGCCCTGCACTCGCCGTACTGGTGGCTGAAGTGCGCGTTCGGCGTCGACAACGACAAGGCGCTGCCCGTGCGCGCGTACCACAAGCTGCTGGTCTGGGACATCATGAAGAAGCCGCTGCTCACCCGGGTCGCCGAGGAGGCGCTGAACCCGGTGATCGGCAAGAGTTTCGTGGCCTACGCGACCAAGCCGCACCTGCCACCCCTGGCCGCCAGGGACGCCGACGGCGTGTCCGAGGCGGCCGCCAAGTGACGACGCCCCGGACAGAACACCTGGTCCTGCCCGGGGTCCTCACCGCGGAGGAGGCCGCCGCCACCGTGCGGGGCATCCTCGCGGTGCAGCGCGCGGACGGTGCCATCCCGTGGTTCCGGGGACACCACCTCGACCCCTGGGACCACACCGAGGCGGCCATGGCCCTGGACGCGGCCGGCGAGCACGAGGCCGCCGAACGCGCCTACGCCTGGCTGAGCCGGCACCAGAACCCCGACGGCTCCTGGTACGCCGCCTACGCCGACGGGGACGCCGACGACGTCACCGACCGGGGCCGCGAGACGAACTTCGTCGCCTACATCGCCGTCGGCGTCTGGCACCACTACCTGGCCACCGGCGACGACACCTTCCTCGACCGCATGTGGCCCGCCGTCTACGCGGCGATCGAGTACGTCCTGCGGCTCCAGCAGCCCGGCGGCCAGATCGGCTGGAAGCGCGAGGACGACGGCACCCCGGTGAACGACGCCCTGTTGACCGGCAGTTCGTCCATCCACCACGCGCTGCGCTGCGCGCTCGCCATCGCCGAACAGCGCGAGGAGCCGCAGCCCGACTGGGAGCTGGCGGTCGGCGCGCTCCGGCACGCGATACGCCGGCACCCCGAGCGGTTCCTCGACAAGGACCGCTACTCGATGGACTGGTACTACCCCGTCCTCGGTGGCGCGCTGACCGGCACCGAGGCCAAGTCCCGTGTGGAGGAGGGCTGGGACCGCTTCGTCGTGCCCGGCCTCGGCGTCCGCTGCGTGGTCCCCAACCCGTGGGTGACCGGCGGCGAGTCGGCCGAACTCGCCCTGGCCCTCTGGGCGATGGGCGAGTCCGACCGCGCCCTGGACATCCTCCAGTCCATCCAGCACCTGCGTGATCCCGGCTCGGGCCTGTACTGGACGGGTTACGTCTTCGAGGACCGGGCCGTCTGGCCCGAGGAACTGACCTCCTGGACCGCCGGATCCGTGCTGCTGGCCGTGGCCGCGCTGGGCGGCGACGAGGCGACCTGCGCGGTCTTCGGCGGGGAGCGCCTGCCGCGCGGGCTGGACGACTTCGACGACTCCGAGTGCTGTTGAGGTGAGGGGGCGCGGCCCCGCTTCTCAAGGAAGCGGAGGCCGCGTGCCCAGCCCTCACGGAACCCGCACCCGCTCAGTGGCGGTGCATCCGGTTGGCGATCGCGTGCCCCACGAACAGGTAGACGACGGCCGCCAGACCGTAGCCCGCCACCACCCGCGCCCACTGCTCGTCGAAGGTGAACAGGTCGTGCGACCAGCCGGCGAGCCAGCGGGCCGCGTCATGGACGAACTGCACGAAGTCGTTCGCGCCGTTGGCGCCCAGCAGATACATCAGGATCCACAGGCCCAGGATGAAGGCCATGACGTCGGCGACGATCGCTATGACCCGCCCCGCCTGGTTGGAGCCGCTATATCGAGACATGCTCAACGGGTTGCCCGGATATCTGTCCTGAAACTCCCGCCCCCGCTACGAGTTGAGCTCCGCCAGCACCCGCAAGGTGCGCGGATCGGGTGCCAGCACCAGCAGATCCGTCACCGGCCCCTTGCGCCACGACTCCAGCCGCTCCGCGATCCGTTCGCGCGGACCGACCAGGGAGATCTCGTCGGCGAAGGCGTCCGGCACGGCGAGCACGGCCTCCTCGCGCCGCCCGTCGAGGAAGAGGCGCTGGATGTGCCGGGCCTCCTCCTCGTACCCCATGCGGGCCATGAGGTCGGCGTGGAAGTTGCGCCTGGCGTGCCCCATCCCGCCGATGTAGAAGCCCAGCATGGCCTTCACCGGCAGCAGCCCTTCGGCGACGTCCTCGCAGACCTGCGCCCGGACCATGGGCGCGACGAGGAAGCCGTCGGGCATCTGGGTCAGCGAGCCCTCGTAGACGTCGGTCCGGAAGGGCGACCAGTACAACGGCAGCCAGCCGTCCGCGATCCGGGTCGTCTGCGCGATGTTCTTCGGCCCCTCGGCGCCCAGCAGGACGGGCAGGTCCGCGCGGAGGGGATGGGTGATGGACTTGAGCGCCTTGCCGATGCCGGAGCCGTCCGGCCCGTCGTAGGGGAGCGGGTGGAAGCGTCCGTCGAGTGCGACGGGCCCCTCACGCCTGAGGACTTGGCGGACGACGTCGACGTACTCCCTGGTCGCGGTCAGCGGGGACCTCGGGAACGGCCGCCCGTACCAGCCCTCGACGACCTGCGGCCCGGAGAGCCCGAGTCCGAGCAGGGCCCGCCCGCCGGAGAGGTGGTCCAGGGTCAGGGCGTGCATCGCGGTGGTGGTGGGCGACCGGGCGGCCATCTGCGCGACGGCCGTGCCCAGCCTGATCCGCGAGGTGTGCGCGGCGATCCAGGTGAGCGGGGTGAAGGCGTCCGAGCCCCAGGACTCCGCGGTCCACACCGAGTCGTAGCCGAGCCGCTCCGCCTCCTGGGCGAGCGGGACGTGGTCCGCGGAGGGGCCGCGCCCCCAGTAGCCGAGTGCCAGACCGAGCCGCATCTGCCTGCCTCCTGACGATGTGTCAGCTGTTCGGGCGGGAGGCGACTGTACGACAGCGGCCCCCCGCTCGGAAGAGCGAGGGGCCGGCCGTACGACTGTGGGCTTCGTGCTGATCAGCCGCGCTGGATACCGCTGGTGTCCTGCAGTACGCCACGACGGCCGTCCTGCGTCTGGGCCACCAGGTTGGCGCCGCGCTGCTCGACCGCCAGGTACCAGGTACCCGGCGCGAGTTCGGCGATCGTCGACTGGGAGCCGTCCTCGGCGAACAGCGGGCGGGCCACCGGCACCGCGAACCAGAACGGCGAGAAGTCACCGGCCGGCGGCTGCGGGGCCGCGGCCTGCTGCTGCGGAGCACCACCGAAAGGCGCCCCCGGTCCCGGCTGGCCGGGCCCCGGCTGCCCCGCACCGAACGGCCCCGGCGCACCGGCGCCCGGGTACCCGTAACCACCGGGCGGCTGGGCCCCGTACGGCTGCGGCGCGGCCGGACGCGGGGCGCCGACCAGGGCGGCCTTGAGGGCGGGGACGAGGGGGGTGGCGATGGCGGCGCCGGCCAGGAGCAGGGTCGCGATCAGGCCGAGGATTAGGCCAGCACCGGAATCGGGCTCCGAGCCTCCGAGGCTGCCGAAGAACTCCTCCATCGCACCCAGCGGGTCGATGATCGACCAGAACGAGGTCCACGCGGCGAAGATCGTCAGCGCCACCCCGAGCTGGCCGAGGTCGAGACCGACGACCTTGGGCGGCTGCGGCAGCGCACGGGCGATGACGATCAGCACCGCACCGATGATGCCGCCGACGTACATGCTCATCACCAAGCCGAGGTTGTCCCAGGCATTGGGTACGTCGTCGCCGGAGCCGTCGAACGTGTCGAGGAACGACGCGATGAACAGCAATACCGCTGCTCCGATCACGACGCCGTCGCCTCTGGTGAGGGAGCGGATATTCACTTCAGGTCCTTCGTCAGTCGTCTCGTCGTCGGTGGAGGCGTCGCCGTCACCATGTCGCCGTCAGGCCGTGGTGGGAAGCGCGGGGGTGGCCCCTCATCGTAGGGACGACCTTATCGTCCGACCGACTTGGGTGTCCTCCGGGATCATCCCGGTGATCACGACCCGCCCGCTACCCTCGCAGGAAACTCACGATTTCCTCAGAGTCCCCCTGCTCCGCTTTCTGCCGCCACGCACCGCTGGTCGACGGTGCCGGGTCATGGATATCGCGCATCGCGGCGCGTAAGACGAACACGGCGGGAACCGTTGACAGATTGAGACCGCTCGCACTTCATTCCGTGGTGCACCGGGTTAGCGGCCGGAGTTCCCCCTAGGGGAGTGTTGTTCAATTTTCGAGGAAGCTCGTGATGCCGTCCGAGATTCCCCGGGCCGCTTTCTGGCGCCAGGGTCCGCTGGTGAGCCGGGCCGCGTCCTTGCTGTCACGCATGTTGCCGCACTCGATGAACACCTTGGGGACGGTGGAGAGGTTGAGACCGCCGAGGTCGGTGCGGGTCACGATGCCGGTGCCGTCGCCCACGTAGTTGGAGGGGGCGCTGCCGGTGGCGCGGACGAAGAAGCCCGCGATGCGTTCGCCGAGGTCGCGGGAGGGCGCGACGATCGGCCGGGTGTCGGCGGAGCCCTCGTGGACCGAGCCCGGCAGGATCACGTGGAAGCCGCGGTTGCCGGCGCCGGAGCCGTCGGCGTGGATCGAGACCACCGCGTCCGCCTTCGCCTCGTTGCCGATCCGCGCCCGCTCGTCGATGCACGGACCCCAGGCCCGGTCGTCGTCCTGCGTGAACTTCACCGTGGCGCCCCGCTGTTCGAGGAGGGTCCGCAGCCGCCGGGAGACGTCCAGCGTGAACCGGGCTTCCGGATAGCCGTCGTTGGTGGTCGTCCCCGTCGTGTCGCACTCCTTCGCGTGCGTCCCGATGTCCACCTTGCGGTTGATCTCGGCCGTGTGCTTGAAGTTGCCAGGGTTGTGACCCGGGTCGATGACGACGACCTTGCCCTTGAGGGGGCCGGTGGCGGCGGGCCCGGAGGCGGAACCGGAGGGGCTCGCCTGCTCGCCGTCCCCGCCGCTCGTGCCCTTGCCGCCGTCCTTGCCGCCGTCGGAGGCGGTCGGTGCGCCGGACGGGTCGGGGGACGTGGCCGGCGTCCCCGTCGACCGGGTCTGCGGCCCCGCCCCGCCGGCCGACCCGCCGTTCCCGCCCCCGGAATCCCCGACGGCCTGCCAGACCCCCCACCCGGCCACCGCCCCCACCACGACCGCGGCCACCGCCACGGTCAGCGGACGGCGCAGCGCGGAACGGCGGGACTGGGGCGGATCGAAGTCCGGACCTACGTACGACACGCCTGCCACCTTACGGGTCGGACCAGCCGCACAACGCCCCCGCCGTGGAAGGCCCCCTTTTCGGGTGCCGCCCGTCGGCGGCCCCTCCCTCCCGGGCCGACCGCCCGGGCGGCGGGCCGCGGGACCGGGCGGGGCCGGGTCGCTGACCAGCGGTAGGCGCGGGCGCCGTCACGGGATAAAGTCGGGCGGTTACGTCTGAAAGCCGGACGGTCACGTCTGGTTGTGGGGGCGGGGTTCCGGCGCGCGGTCGGTGGGCCCCGGTGGGAGGGCCTGCAGCACATGAGTCGTCGCTCCAACGGGTTGGCCGGCATCTGGGCCGAGGCACAACGCCAGCAACAGCGTCAGTCGGAGGAACGGGCCCGGCAGCAGCGCGAGTACGAACGGCAGCAACGCGCCTATCAGCGCGAGGTGGCCCGCAGCCAGCGGGAACAGCAGGCGGCGTACCGGCAGCAGCGCGATGCGGAGGCACGGCGGCGTACCGAGGAACTGGACGCGCAGGTCCAGGCGCTGGAGGGGCTGCTGGTCGCCGGCTGCCGGGCCCCGGCGTTCCGGGCCGCGTCCCTCACCCGCACCGAACGGCTGGAGCCGTTCTCCCCCGGGCCGCTCGCCCAGCCGGTCCCCATGCCGGACCCCGGCCACTATCAGGCACAGGGCGGCTGGACCGCCCAGCGCCGGGCACAGGCGCAGGCCGAGGCGCGCGCCCGGTACGAGCACGACTGGCACGCGGCGCAGGCCGCCGAGCAGCAGCGGCAGCGTCAACTGGCGCAGTACCAGCGGCAGTACGAGGAGTGGGCGGAAGGGCAGCGGGCGGAGATCCGGCGGCACAACGCCGGGCTCGCGCAGATGGCGACGGCCCTGCGCGACGGCGACCCGGAGGCCGCCGTCGACTACTTCTCCGCCGCCCTCTACGCCTCACCCGCCTGGCCCGACGGCTTCCCCCGGGGAGTCTCAGCGGCGTACGACTCGGCGGCACGGCACCTGGTCCTGGACTGGGAGCTGCCCCGGTACGACGTCGTCCCCGAGGCCAAGAGCGTCGTCTACATGCCGAGCGTCGACCAGGACAAGGTGCGCCCGCGTCCGGTCACCCAGCGGCGCGCTCTCTACCGCGACGTGCTCGCGCAGTGCGTCCTGCTCGTGCTCCACGACCTCTTCGCCGCCGACGAGTTCGGCGCCCTGGATTCCGTCGTCGTGAACGGGTTCGTGGACGACCACGATCCGGCGACCGGGCGTCGAACCCAGATCGTCCTGGCGGCCCTCACCGTGTCCCGGTCGGTCTTCGCCGAGCTGCGGCTGGAGCAGGTCAGCGCCGTGGACTGCCTGACGGACGGGCTCCGGGGCAGGCTCTCCGCCCGCCCCGACCAGCGCACGCCCGTCCGCCCCGAGCGCAGGCCCGACGACGTGGGCAACGGCGTCGTCACGCACGGCGGCGAGGACGAGCCCGACCTGCTGGAGATGGATCCCCTCGCCTTCGAGGCACTGGTCGCCGAGTTGTTCCGGGCCATGGGCATGCAGGCGGTCACGACCCAGCGCTCGGGCGACGGCGGGGTGGACGTCGACGCCCTGGACCCGGCCCCGATCCGGGGTGGCAAGATCGTCGTGCAGGTCAAGCGGTACCGCAACACGGTCCCGCCGACAGCCGTCCGCGACCTCTACGGCACGGTCCAGGACGCCGGCGCCAACAAGGGTGTCCTGGTGACGACGTCCAAGTTCGGGCCCGGTTCCCACACCTTCGCCAACGGCAAACCGCTGGAGCTGGTCTCGGGCCGCGAACTCGTCGACCTGCTGCACCGGCACGGGCTCCGGGGACGCCTGGGCACCGGCGAGCGCCCCGCGCCCGCGCCGGCGTCCTCGACGGCCCCCACCGTGGTGCTGCCCGCCCAGCGCACCCCGGCGGACGACCCGGACGCGTCGGGCTCCGCGGGAGTCCCGGGGGTCCCGGGTTCCTCGGACGGCGCGGACGGCACGGACCCGGGCCCGGCTCCGGACGACCACAGCGTGCTCGGCATGTACTGGACCGGCGGCGTCGCCCTGGACGTCTGCGCGCTCGTCTGCCACGGCAACCGGGTCCTCAGCGACGACCACTTCGTGTTCTACAACAACCTCCGCACCCCCGACGGCACCGTCCGCGCCGTCCCGCCGACCACGCCCGACAAGGCCGCGATCCTGGTCGCCTTCGACGCGCTGCCGGCCGAGGCCGACCGTCTGGTCCTGGTGGCGGCGATCGACCCCGAAGCAAACCCCGACGCCGATCTCTCCGGCTTCACCGACGCCGGTATCCGCCTCCTGGACCCCTTCCGGACCGAACAGGGCCGCCTCGACGTCTCCGACGGCCGCGCCGGCGAGACGGCCCTCACCCTCGGCTCCTTCCGCCGCCGCGCGGGCGGCGACTGGGACTTCGTCGTCGGCGGCAAGGGGTACCGGGGCGGCCTGGAGGAACTGGTCCAGGACCACGGCATAGAGGTGGCGTAACCCGCCGGCTCCGTGGCCGACGGACTCCCTGCGGGTGCCGCGGGTCAGATCCCGGCCCCGGTCCGCCGCAGCACCCGCAGGGAGTCCGTCGCGGAGACCTCCGTGAAGGCGCCGGAGGCGAGGGCGCGGAGGTAGACGCGGTACGGGGCCTGCCCGGTGAACTCGTCCTCGGGGTCCGGGAAGACGTCGTGGATGACGAGCAGGCCGCCCGGGGCGACGTGCGGGGCCCAGCCCTCATAGTCGGCGGTGGCGTGCTCGTCGGTGTGGCCGCCGTCGACGAAGACGAGGCCGAGGGGGGTGCCCCAGAAGGCCGCGACCTGCGGGGAACGGCCGACGACCGCGACGACGTGCTCCTCCAGGCCCGCCCGGTGCAGGGTGCGGCGGAAGGTGGGGAGCGTGTCCATACGGCCCACCTCGGGGTCGACGGTGGACTCGTCGTGGTACTCCCAGCCCGGCTGCTGCTCCTCGCTGCCCCGGTGATGGTCGACCGTGATCGCCGGCACCCCCGCCGCACGGGCGGCGTCGGCCAGCAGGATCGTCGACCGACCGCAGTACGTCCCCACCTCCAGCAACGGCAGCCCCAGCCGCCCCGCCTCCACCGCCGCGGCGTACAGGGCCAGCCCTTCACCGGCCGGCATGAACCCCTTCGCCGCCTCGAACGCGCCGAGCACCTCCGGCTCGGGCGCCGGCATGGGCGTGGGGTTCGCTGCCGCGGACATGGGTCCTCCGGGTGGTCGTACGTCACAGGGGGCGCCCCATGCTGCCATGCGGTGATCGACGGGAGGGACCGGGGATCGTGTGCGGGACCGGGGACCGGGGATCGTGTGCGGGTGCGGGTGCGGGTGCGGGTGCGGATCCGGGGCCGGGTGGGAGACAAGGCTTCGGCGGGCCTGGAAGGCAGTGGGCGCGGCCCCTGCCTTCCGGGGTGCGGGGAACTGCGCGAGAAGTCCCACCGGACGTGCACTTGCCCACTCACCCCAGGCGGCGCGGCGGGAAGGGGCGCGAGAGGGCGCCGGGGGCGCGACCTAGCGGGCGACGGCCGACGTGCCCTCCCTGGAGGCCACGTCGGCCTCACCCGCACGCTCACCCTCACTGCTCGCGCGCAGCGTCGGCGCGGGGCGCCGGTTCGGCAGGAGCAGGGCCAGCAGGAGGCCGACGGCGACTGCGGCCGTGGCGATGAGGAAGGAGACACGGAACCCGTGCATGGTCGGGATCGCGACCCCGCCGACGTGGTGCGCGGTGTCGGCCAGCACCATGCCGACGACGGCGCTCGACACGGACGTGCCGATGGACCGCATGAGCGTGTTGAGCCCGGTGGCCGCGCCCGTCTCGGACGGGTCGACGGCGCCGATGATCAGCGCGGGCAGCGAGGAGTAGGCGAGGCCGATGCCCGCGCCCAGGACCACCGACACGACCACGGTCTGCCAGGCGGCGCTCATCAGGCCGAGACCGGCGCCGTAGCCGACCGCGATGATCAGCAGGCCCAGGATGAGCGTGGCCCGGGGGCCGTACTTGGCGGAGATCCGGGCGTAGACCGGCGCGGTGAACATCATCGTCAGACCGAGCGGAGCCACGCACAGACCCGCGACGATCATCGACTGCCCGAGACCGTAGCCGGTGGCGGAGGGCAGCTGGAGAAGCTGCGGCAGGACGAGGGAGACGACGTAGAAGGAGACGCCGACCATGATCGAGGCGAGGTTGGTGAGGAGGACCTCGCGGCGGGCGGTGGTGCGCAGATCCACCAGCGGTGCGGGAACCCGCAGCTCCCAGACGCCCCAGAGGAGCAGGACCACGACCGACGCGGCGAACAGGCCGAGCGTGGTCGTGGAGGTCCAGCCCCAGTCGCTGCCCTTGGTGATCGGCAGGAGGAAGAGGACGAGGCCGGCGGAGAGGCCGACCGCGCCGAGGTGGTCGAAGCTGCCCGGTGCGCGCGTCTTCGTCTCCGGTACGGCGACGAGGGTCAGCACGATGGACAGGACGCCGAGACCGGCGGCGCCGAAGAACAGGAGGTGCCAGTCGGCGTTCTGGGCGACCGCGGCGGCGAGGGGCAGGGCGAGCCCGCCGCCGACGCCTATGGAGGAGCTCATCAGCGCCATGGCGGAGCCGAGGCGTTCGCGGGGCAGCTCGTCGCGCATCAGACCGATGCCCAGCGGGATCGCGCCCATGGCGAAGCCCTGGAGGGTACGGCCGACGATCATCGGAAGGAGCGCACTGGTGAAACCGCTGATCAGCGCGCCGACCACCATCACGGCGAGGCTGGCGAGCAGCATGCGGCGCTTGCCGAAGAGGTCGCCGAGACGGCCCATGATCGGGGTGGCCACGGCGCCGGAGAGCAGGGTGGAGGTCAGTACCCAGGTCGCGTTGCTGGGGGAGGTGTCCAGCAACTGCGGAAGGTCCTTGATCACCGGGACCAGCAGGGTCTGCATCACCGCGACGACGATCCCCGCGAAGGCCAGGACCGGGACGATCGCTCCGGGGGAGCGTGTAGGTCCCGTGCCCTCCGCGGCGGGGCGGTCGGCCGTCGGCGGTGCGTGGTGCGTCATGGGGCGGGGCCTCCTGGCCGGGTCAAGGTAGGTGTCAGCTGAACCTCGTGCGCCTGGGCAACTATTCCGTTGTTTTGAGTGACTAACGAAAACTTGACCCGCTCATGGAGAAATGACGGCGCGTCAGGGGCGCCGGGGGTCCACGCAGGCCCTCCGGGGCAGGGCTCGCGAACCTTCGGCGAGTCGGACACGCCCTCGGGCGCGGACCTGCAGGTCTTCGCGACGCCCTTCGGCATCGACCACCCCTCCGACGACGACCCCGAACGCCTCGTGGTCGGTCAGGTCGCCCCCACCGCCCAGGAGGTGAGGGTCACCTGGTCCGACGGCACCTTCGTCGACGTCAAGCGTCAGGGCGAGGGCGCCGGCAAGGCGGACCCGGGCGATCCCCGCATCGTCGAGGTGAAGGGCGCCGAGGCGAGCTGGTTCGTGGCCCTGGCGCCGGAGGGGGTGCAATACCGGTCGGTGGAGGTGGCGCTGACGACGTGACGCGGTGACGACGCGACGCGGCGACCGGACGGCTACAGCCATCCCTGCTGCCGGGCCTCCCTCAGCGCCTCCGTGCGCTCGCGGGTGCCGGTCTTGCCGATGGCGGAGGAGAGGTGGTCGCGCACGGTGGACTCGGAGAGGTGGAGCCGGGCGGCGATGTCGGCGACCGTGGCGCCGTCGGCGGAGGCGTCGAGGGTGTCGCGTTCGCGGTCGGTGAGCGGGTTGGGCCCGGCGCTCACCGCGGCCGCGGCGAGGGCCGGATCGACGACGGTCTCGCCGGTCAGCACCCGGCGGATCGCCCGGGCCAGCTCCTCCACGGGCCCGTCCTTGACCAGGAACCCGGCGGCTCCCGCGTCCATGGCCCGGCGGAGATATCCGGGCCGGCCGGAGGTGGTGAGGATCAGCACCCGGCAGTCGGGTGCCTCGTCCCGCAGCGCGGCGGCGGCGTCCAGACCGCCCATCCCGGGCAGCTCGATGTCCAGCAGCGCGACATGCGGCCGGTGGATCAGCGCCGCGTCCACGAGCGCGTCGCCCGTGCCGACCTGTGCCACGACCTGGATGTCCGGCTCCATGCCCAGCAGCAGCGCCAGCGCGCCCCGCATCATCCCCTGGTCCTCGGCGAGCAGAACCCTGATGGACTTGGCGGTCCGGTGATCCCGGGGCATCTCGTTCACGACCCAAGAGTAGGGCGAAGGCGACGATTCGGACGGGCGCGGGCGAGGGTGGCGGCGACCGGTGGTCCGCGACCGCACAGTCGAACTCCCGCGAAGGCTGGGTGCGCGCCGGCGGAGGCGTGTGCACGGAGTGCGGCAGGACGGATGTCATCGGTGGAGGGGGTGGAGCGAGGTGTATCTGACGTAGCGTCAGGAGTCTTCACAAGTGCACGCGGCTCGGCTATACAGAGGGTCGCCGGACTGGAACGCGTTCTAGGTGGGCGGGTTGCGGGCCGGTCGTGACGACCTCGGTGCGACCGCTGGTGCGGACGGTCGTACCGAGGTTTCTCAGTGCGGGCCGGCGTCCCCCGGCTCGCCCTCCGCCGGCCCACGCGCCGCCGGTCCCCCGTCCGCCACCCACCGCACACAGGAGCCCCATGCCCATCGACGCAGCCAAGGCGCTCGCGGCCGAGCCCCGTTCCGCCGAGATCGCGTGGAGTCGCAAGGACGTCCTGCTCTACCACCTGGGGATCGGCGCCGGTGTCCCGGCCACCGACCCCGACGAGCTGCGCTACACGCTGGAGTCCCGGCTGCACGTCCTGCCGAGCTTCGCGACCGTCGCGGGCGCGGGCTCACCGGACGTCATCGGCGGCCTGAACGCGCCCGGCGTCGACGTCGACCTGGCCAAGGTCCTGCACGGCGGCCAGCGCGTCGAGGTGCACCGGCCCCTCCCGGTCCAGGGGCGGGCCACCGCGACCTCGCGGGTGGCGGCGGTGTACGACAAGGGCAAGGCGGCCGTCCTGGTCATGCGGACCGAAGTCGCCGACACCGAGGGCCCGTTGTGGGTGAACGAGGCGCAGATCTTCGTACGGGGCGAGGGCGGCTGGGGCGGTGAGCGTGGGCCGTCCACCCGGCAGGAACCGCCCACGACCGCGCCCGACAAGGAGATCGAGCGGACCGTCCGCGAGGACCAGGCGCTGCTCTACCGCCTCTCCGGCGACTGGAACCCGTTGCACGCCGACCCGGAGTTCGCCGGGCGGGCCGGGTTCGACCGGCCGATCCTGCACGGGCTGTGCACCTACGGGATGACGCTGAAGGCCGTGGTGGACACCGTGCTCGGCGGGGACGTCGGCCGCGTCCGCTCCTACGGGACGCGCTTCGCGGGCGTCGTCTTCCCGGGCGAGACCCTCCGCATCCGGATGTGGCGGCAGGACGACCGCTCGGTGCGGGTGACGGTGGGCGCCGTCGAGCGGGACGACGCGCCGGTGCTGGCGGACACGCTGGTCGCACACGAATGAGCCCATCGGTACAGACGCAGGTCAGGTACTTCTGAGGGGAGCCGCACCATGCGCGCAGCCGTACTGCACGAGATCGGTCAGGACAAGCTCGACGTGCTCGACGACGTCGAGGCGACGGGCTTCGGACCGGGGCGGGTGAGGATCCGGGTGCGGGCCACGGGGCTGTGCCACTCCGACCTGTCCGCGATGGCCGGAGTGCTGCCGCAGCCCGGACCGTTCGTGCCGGGGCACGAGGGCGCCGGCGAGATAGTCGAGGTCGGCGAAGGGGTCGCCCACCTGAAGCCGGGCGACCGGGTCGTCGTGTGCTGGCTCCCGGCCTGCGGCACCTGTCCCGCCTGCAAGCGCGGCCAGACACAGCTCTGCCTCGCCGGATTCCTCAACGCCGGTACGCCCAACTTCAAGCGGCCCACCGGGGACGTCTTCGGTTTCGCGGGCACGGGCACCTTCGCCGAGGAGGTCGTCGTCGACGCCGGCTGCGCGGTGCCGATCCCGGACGACGTGCCCTTCGACATCGCCGCCCTCATCGGCTGCGGCGTCACCACCGGTCTCGGCGCGGCGCTCAACACCGCCGATGTGGAGGCCGGTTCGTCGGTCGCGGTCATCGGCTGCGGAGGCGTCGGCATCTCGGCGATCCAGGGGGCCCGGCTCAAGGGCGCCGCCGAGATCGTCGCCGTCGACCCGGTGGTCTCGCGGCGCGAGGCGGCGCTCAAGTTCGGTGCCACCAAGGCGATCTCGCCGGAGGAGCTGGCCGACACCAAGCAGTCCGTCACCGCCGGCGAGGGCTTCGACTACGTCTTCGAGGTCGTCGGCCGCTCGGCCACCGCCCGCACGGCGTACGAGGCCACCCGGCGCGGCGGCACCCTCGTCGTGGTCGGCGCGGGCGCTCTGGACGACTTCCTGCAGCTCAGCATGTTCGAGCTGTTCTTCGACGAGAAGCGGATCCTGCCGTCCATGTACGGCGGCGGGGACGTCCTGCGCTCCTACGAGCGGACCATCGCCCTGTGGCGGGCCGGCCGCATCGACCTCGCGGGCCTGATCACCCACCGGGTGCCCCTCGCCGACATCAACGAGGCGCTCGACCAGATGCGGACCGGTGTGGCGCTGCGAACCTGCATCGAGATCTGACCACCGCGCGAATGAGAGGGCGAGAGCGGATGGGAGCGGGTGGGAGCGGATGACAGGGGGAGAGGGGCTAGGGATGACTTCGACGCTCGGCGGACGGCCGCTCGAAGGACTGTCCGCGATCGTGACCGGTGCGGGGCGCGGGCTCGGCCGGGCCGAGGCGCTGGAGCTGGCCCGGCTGGGCGCGGCCGTGGTCGTCAACGACTACGGCCGGCCGGGACGGGACGGTTCCGGCGAGGTGTCCACCGGGCCCGCCGAGGAGGTCGCGGCGTCGATCCGCGCGGCGGGCGGCCGCGCGGTGGCGCACATCGGTGACGTGTCCGATCACGAACAGGCCGGGGAACTGGTCGCGTTGGCGGTCGCCCGGTTCGGAAAGCTGGACATCCTCGTCAACAACGCGGGCATCCTGCGCGACCGCATGGTCTTCTCCATGTCCGAGGACGAGTGGGACTCGGTCGTGCGGGTGCATCTCAAGGGGCACTTCAACACGATCCGGTTCGCCTCCGCCCACTGGCGTGCCCGGGCGAAGTCGGGCGAGGGCGGGGGACGGGTCTACGGGCGCGTCGTGAACACCTCCTCCGAGGCGTTCCTCGCCGGCTCCGCCGGACAGCCCAACTACGCGGCCGCGAAGGGCGGCATCGTCGGGCTGACCACCTCCACGGCCCTCGCGCTCGCCAAGTACGGCGTCACCGCGAACGTCATCTGCCCGCGCGCCCGGACCCGGATGACCGAGGACGTCTTCGCGGGCCTCCCGGGGGCCACGGCGGACGGCGACGGCACCGCCCTCGACCCGCTCGCGCCCGAGCACGTCGCCCCCCTCGTCGGCTACCTGGCCTCACCCGCCGCCGCCCGGGTCAACGGCCAGCTCCTCGTCGTGCACGGCGGCATGGTCGCGATCGTCGAACGCCCGCGTGTGCGGGCCAAGTTCGACACCAAACAGGACGCCTTCACCTACGACGAACTGGACGGCCTGCTCACGCCGCACTACGCCGACCGGCCGGAGGGGGAGACGTTCGCGGCGGCGGAGGTGTTGGGGCTGAGGCACGGTCGCGGGGCGGTGGAAGGGTAGCGGGGCGGTGGAAGGGTAGCGGGGCGGTGGAAGGGGAGCGGCCGTTCCCGGAACGCGAAGGCCCCGCTCGTCGAGGACGAGCGGGGCCCGGTGCAGCGGTGGTCGACTCTGGCGTCGCATGGACGTTTCTCCAGAGGTGACCGGAACGGACGCGTGCCGTCGGTCAGGCGGACGCCGTCGGCTCCGTGTGGTCCGCCGGCTTGCGGTGGCGCCCTCGGGGGCTCGTCCTCTCGGCCTCCTGGGCCGCGATCTGACCCCGGTGCTTTCCGTGGCCGTCCGCCTCGTGGGAGTCGGCCGTGGGCGGCTGGATCGTGTGCACGTCGCTCATTGGAAATGTTCCCCGTCGAATGATCTTCTTATCGGCGGGTGATTTTAACGGGCGGACCCGAGCGCCTCGAAAGCACCCGACGGGCGTGTCGCCGCGCCACGTCCACCTCGCCCGCGCCCCGCACCTCACCTTCACCCGACGGTCACCTCCTCGGGCACGCGCCCCTCCAGCGGCGCCTGTTGCAAGGGGACGGGCCGAGCGGCGACGGGTACGACCGGCTCCGCCCCGGACGGCTCCGCCCCGGACACCCCCGCGTCGGAGACCGCCGGCCCGGACACCCCCGCACCTGACGCTCCGGGCAGAGGTGGTGCGCCCGCGCCCCCCGGCCCCGGAGCCTCTCCGCGGTCAGCATCCCCGTCCCGGTATTCCCCTGGTGATCCCTCCGGCGCTTCCGGCTCGTCCGGGTCCCAGGCCACCCCCGTCCGGGCCACCCCGCACCTCACGAGCCCGGTCGCGTACGGCAGGTGCAGCACTCCCTCCCGGGTCCACGACCCGGCGCCTGTCAACCAGCCCTCGGGGGCGGGCAGGTGGAGGATCCGTCGGGCCGCCGGACGCCAGACGCCGACCCAGCTGCCCCGGGGGCCGTCCAGGCGCAGTGCGACCGCGCAGCTCTCGGGGGTCAGGATCTGGCCCGGCTGGATGGCGAACGGGGTGACGGCATGACCGTCCGGCACCCGCAGACACTCCGGGAAGCGGACCGGGAGCGTGCTGCCGAGCACGCCCCAGCCGAGCCGGTCGTGACCGGGGGAGGGCGCGTCCGAACGGATCAGGAGCAGCCCGCTGTCGGGGTCGGCGAGCAGGACCCGGTCGTCGCTGTCGTCCGCGATCTGCAGCAGCGGCGAGACCGCGCCGCCCTGCTCCAGGTCGACCGCCACCGACTTGGTCCGGCCGTCCCGTTCCTGGTCCAGGGCGAGAAGCCGGCCCGTACCGTCCAGCCAGACGCCGCCCGAACACCGCCCCGGCACCTGCGCCACCACCTCCGGCCCGAAGGCTCCGCCCGCCACCAGCCACACGGTCGTGGCGCTGCGGCCGAGGGCGAGGGCGTACGCCCGCTTCCCGCACGGCGCGGGTGGCAGCAGCCGCATCTCGGCCGCCGGGTCGGCGCATTCGACGGCGCCGAGCGGGAGTTCGCCGGTGCCGGGGCCGGTCGGGTAGAGGAGCGAGAACAGGTGCCGGTCGGCGGCCAGCCGGTGGATGAGGACCCGGCCGTCGGCCAGGGGGAGCACTTCCGTGCCGGGCTCCTCGGGCTGGTTGCCGGGCAGGGGCACGGCGTACGGTTCGGGGCCGTCGAGGGTCCAGCGCTCGGGGAACCAGGACTCGCCGTCGAGCGCGAGGCGCGCCGCGTACGACCCGTCGGCGGTGATCACACAGCCGGGCCCGGTCGCGGTCCGCCCCGGGGCCGCGACCGGCCCCGGCCGGCCCTCCCCGCCACCACCGCCCCCCGCGTGCACCCCGGGCCCCGCGTGCGCCCCGGGCCGCCCCGCGTGCGCGCCGGGCATCGCGTACGCCCTTGGCCTTGCGTACGCGTACGTCCCTGGCCCCGCGTACGTCCCCGGCCCCGCGTACGCGTCTGCCCCCGCGTACGTCCCTGGCCCCGCGTGCGCGTCGGCCCCCACGTCGACCGCGAGTCCCTCGCTCCCGAATCTCTCTCCGGTCGCGTCCGCGTCCTTCTCCTCGTCCCCCTGTCCCGACTCGTCCCCGTGGCCCGTCGAGGGTGAGGGGGAAGTACAGGCCGTCATGTTTCGATCACCTCCGGTGACGAAGCTAGTTTTCGCACGCACAGACGTGGGACAACCCGCACCCCCTTCACACATAAGGGTGTTCGTCCCGCGGTTCGCCTGAGGGAACGCCGATTCATGTGCTGCCGGACGGGGCGCGAGGGGGAGGCTGTCACCCCGGGGCGGGCGAGGCGGCCGAGGGGGCGGCTGGTCAACCGACCGCGGCCGGTCTGGGACGGGAGCGGTGCAGGTAGCCTTTGTCCGTGCCCCGTCTGTCTGAAGTCATCGCCGCGCTCGACGCCCTCTGGCCGCCCGAGAGGGCCGAGGGGTGGGACGCGGTCGGCACGGTCTGCGGCGACCCCGACCAGGAGGTCACGCGGGTCCTGTTCGCCGTCGATCCGGTAGGGGAGATCGTCGAGGAAGCGGTGAAGCTGGGCGCCGACCTGCTGGTCACCCACCACCCGCTCTACCTGCGCGGTACGACGACGGTGGCGGCCTCGACCTTCAAGGGCCGGGTCGTGCACACCCTCATCAAGCACGACATCGCCCTGCACGTCGCCCACACCAACGCCGACACCGCCGACCCCGGCGTCAGTGACGCCCTCGCCGGCGCGCTCGGCCTCAGGGTCGTGCGCCCCCTCGTACCGGACCCCGCCGACCCCACCGGCCGGCGCGGTCTCGGCCGGGTCTGCGAGCTGGACCACCCGCTGACGGTCCGGGAGCTGGCCGCGCGGGCCGCCGAGCGGCTGCCCGCCACCGCGCAGGGCATCCGGGTCGCCGGCGATCCCGACGCGGTCGTCCGCACGGTCGCCGTCAGCGGCGGCTCCGGCGACAGCCTCTTCGGTGACGTCCGCGCGGCCGGCGTCGACGCCTTCCTCACCGCGGACCTGCGCCACCACCCCGCCTCCGAGGCCGTCGCCCGGACGACGGAGGCCACCGCCACCCCCCTCGCGCTGCTCGACGCGGCGCACTGGGCCACCGAATGGCCCTGGTGCGAGCTGGCGGCCGCCCAGCTCGACGAGATCTCCGACCGGGAGGGATGGGACCTGCGCGTCCACGTCTCCAAGACGGTCACCGACCCCTGGACCGCCCACGCGGCGTCCGCCCACCCGTCGCCCACTTCTTCTGACCCACTGGGAGCCCCCAACTGAACGCCGCGCCCGCCGACCAGATCCGACTTCTCGACGTCCAGGGCCTGGACGTACGCCTGCAGCAGCTCGCGCACAAGCGGAGGTCGCTGCCCGAGCACGCCGAGATCGAGTCGCTGACGAAGGACCACACCCAGCTGCGCGACCTGCTCGTGGCCGCGCAGACCGAGGAGAGCGACACCGCCCGCGAGCAGACCAAGGCCGAGCAGGACGTGGACCAGGTGCGTCAGCGCGCCGTCCGTGACCAGCAGCGCCTGGACTCGGGCGCCGTCTCCTCCCCGAAGGACCTGGAGAACCTCCAGCGCGAGATCGCCTCTCTCGCCAAGCGGCAGGGCGACCTGGAGGACATCGTCCTGGAGGTCATGGAGCGCCGCGAGTCCACGCAGGAGCGGGTCGCCGAGCTGACCGAGCGGGTCGGCGCCGTACAGGGCAAGATCGACGACGCCACCGCGCGCCGGGACGCCGCGTTCGAGGAGATCGACGGTGAGGTGGCCACGGTGACGAAGGAGCGCGAGGTCATCGCGGCGGCCGTCCCCGCGGATCTCCTCAAGCTCTACGACAAGCTGCGCGACCAGCAGGGCGGCATCGGAGCGGCCAGGCTGTACCAGCGCACCTGCCAGGGCTGCCGCCAGGAGCTGTCGATCACCGACTTCAACGACGTCCGCAAGGCCTCGCCCGACACGGTCGTCCGCTGCGAGAACTGCGGCCGCATCCTGGTGCGTACGTCCGAGTCGGGCCTCTAGAGGCGGCAAGGGGCTGTCGGGGTGCGGGAGTTCATCGTCGAGGCCGACGGCGGTTCCCGGGGCAACCCGGGACCGGCGGGCTACGGCTCCGTGGTCCTCGACGCGGTGACGGGCGAGACGTTGGTGGAGGCCGCCGAGTACATCGGCATCGCCACGAACAACGTCGCCGAGTACCGCGGGCTCATCGCGGGGCTGAGGGCGGCGTACGAACTGGACCCGGAGGCGTCCGTCCGGGTCCGTATGGACTCCAAGCTCGTCGTCGAGCAGCTGTCGGGCCGCTGGAAGATCAAGCACCCCGACATGAAGCCGCTGGCCGCCGAGGCCGCACGGGTCTTCCCGCCCGGCCGCGTGACGTACGAGTGGATGCCGCGCGACCAGAACAAGCACGCCGACCGGCTGGCCAACGAGGCGATGGACGCGGGCAAGCGCGGCGAGCAGTGGTCGCCCGCCGCGTCCACCGCGGACCTGGACACGCGGGCGGCACGGTCCGCCGCTGCCGCCGCCCGGTTGGAGCCGTCGGGGCCGCCCGGCGACGCCGCGGCGGGTGCGGCGAAGGCGAGGGCCGCGCTGGCGGAGGCCAAGGGGGAGCCCGCGCCCGGGGGCAGGACCGGCGACGGACAGAACACGGGAGAGGGCTTGGCCGACCCGGCCGCCCCGTCGTCCCAGAAGGCTGCCGGAATCCCCCTGGCTGCCCCCGGCGCCAGCAGATTCGCTGGGGCGAGCGGGAAGCCCTCCGGTGGCGGCCGGTCCGCCGGTGCCGGAGCCGATTCCTTTGGCGGCGGTCGGTCATCCGAGACCGGCACCGCTTCCTCCGGTGGCAGCCGCTCTGCCGAGCCGGGCGCGGTGTCCTCCGGTGGCGCCCGGCCTGCCGTGGCCGGCACCGCTTCCTCTGGTGGCAGCCGGTCTGCCGGTGCTGGAGCCGATTCCTCCGGCGGTACCGGGTCCGCCGGTGCTGGAGCCGATTCCTCAGGCGGCGGCCGAGCCGCCGAGACCGGCACCTCGTCCCACGGCCGCAGCCGATCCGCCGGGGCCGACACCCGAGGTGCCGCCGCCGGCCCCCGAACCCCCGCCGGCCCCCGAACCCCCGCCGATGTCCGTGCCACCGCCGCTGCCACCGCCGATCTGCGCGCTGCCGAGAACGTCGCCTCTGTCGCCGCCGATCTCCGCGCCGCCAAGAACGTCGCCTCCGCCGCCCCCGATCTCGGGACCCCGGCCACCTTCGTGCTGCTGCGGCACGGCGAGACGCCGCTCACCCCGCAGAAGCGGTTCTCGGGGAGCGGTGGATCGGATCCGTCGCTCTCCGAGGTCGGCCGGTACCAGGCCGAGCGGGTCGCCGCGGTGCTCGCCGCCCGGGGCACGATCCAGGAGGTCGTGTCGTCGCCACTGGCCCGGTGCCGGGAGACGGCGGGCATCGTCGCGGCCCGGCTCGGCCTCGGTGTGACCGTCGAGGACGGGCTGCGGGAGACGGACTTCGGCGCGTGGGAGGGACTGAGCTTCGGTGAGGTCCGGGAGCGCTACCCGGACGACATGAACGCCTGGCTGGCCTCCCCGGACGCCGAACCCACCGGCGGCGGAGAGAGCTTCGAGGCCGTCGCGCACCGCGTCGCCGCCACCCGCGACGAGCTGGTCGCGGCGCACCGGGGCCGTACCGTCCTGCTCGTCAGCCACGTCACGCCGATCAAGACCCTCGTCCGCCTGGCCCTCGGCGCGCCCCCGGAGTCCCTCTTCCGCATGGAACTGTCGGCGGCCTCCCTGTCGGCCCTGGCCTACTACGCCGACGGAAACGCCACCCTCCGCCTCCTCAACGACACGTCACACCTGCGCTGAACGGCGGTCACCGAGGCCCGCCGCCTCCCGCGCCAGCCTCTCGATCCGCGCCCAGTCCCGCGCGGCCACGGCATCGGGCGGAAGCATCCAGGTGCCGCCCACACAACCGACGTTGGGGAGGGCGAGGTACTCCGGGGCGTTGCCCGGCCCGACCCCGCCGGTCGGACAGAAGCGCGCCTGCGGCAGTGGCCCGGCGAGCGACTTCAGATAGGCCCCGCCGCCCGCCGCCTCCGCGGGGAAGAACTTCATCTCCCGCACGCCCCGCTCCAGCAGCGCCACGACCTCCGACGCGGTCGACACCCCCGGCAGGAACGGCACCCCGGACGCCCGCATCGCCGTCAGCAGGACATCCGTCCAGCCGGGGCTGACCAGGAAACGCCCGCCCGCCGCGACGGCCTCCGTCACCTGCGCGGGAGTGATGACCGTGCCCACCCCGACCACCGCCGACGGAACCTCCGCCGCGATCGCCCGCACGGCGTCCAGCGCACCCGGCGTCCGCAGGGTCACCTCGATCGCCGGCAACCCGCCCGCGACCAGCGCCCGCGCGAGCGGCACCGCATCGCCGGGACCGTCGACGACGACCACCGGCAGCACGGGCGCGAGGTCCAGGACGGAGGCGTACGACGACGACATGGAGCCATCCTGCCCGGGGCGCACAGCACGCACAACGGCCGTTGCGCATGCTGCAATACCGGTTTCAGTGGACCTCGTCCACCAGCACATCCAGCGTCCACGGCTTCCCCGCCCCCACCGGAGGCTCCACCTCCACCACGTACCCGAGGTCCCGCAGCGCCTCCACCAGCTCCGCCGGGCCCTTGGGCGCGATCCCGGCCGACAGCAGACTCCGTACGATGCGGCCCTTGGTCGCCTTGTTGAAGTGGCTGACGACCTTCCGGGTGGGGGCGTGCAGCACCCGTACGGTCGCGGTCCGGCCGGCCACCTCGCCCTTCGGCTTCCACGCGGCCGTGTACGCCGAGGACCGCAGGTCGAGGACGAGTCCGCCGCCGGCCGCCTCGGGGAGCGCGGCCGCCATCGGCGTACGCCAGTACGAGCCGAGCGCCCCGAGACCCGGCAGCCTGACGCCCATCGAGCAACGGTAGGAGGGGATACGGTCCGTCACGCGGACGGCGCCCCACAGCCCCGAGAAGACCAGCAGCGAACGCGCCGCCCGCTGCTTGGCGCCGGTCTCCAGGGTGGCGAGGTCGAGGGCGTCGTACAGCACCCCGGTGTAGACCTGCCCCGCCGGCCGGGTGCCCGCCGTCAGCAGCTCCGCGTTCTTGGCGACCTCCCCGCGCAGCCCCTCGCTCAGCCCGAGCACCTCACGCGCCTTGTCCTCGTCGCCGGCGCACAACTCCACCAGCTCACCGATCACCGCCTCGCGCGCCCCGTTGAGCGCCGGCAGCGACAGCCCCTCCAGCTTCAGGGGAGCGCCACCCGCGGAGGGGGCCTTGCCTTCGGACGGGGGCAGCAGGACGAGCACGGGGGCTCCTTGTTCTCGGGGGTTTCCGGGGTCCCCGGGGGGTCTCGGGGCTTCCGGGGTTCGGGCTCCGCGACAGCGTACGGGGTCGGAGGGCAGGGCTCCGAAAGGCCAGGGGGTGCCGTCCCGCCCGCCCGGCCCTACGCTCGACGCATGCCCCGCCGCCACCTCCGCGTCAAGGGCGCCGCCGAGGCCCCCCTCCGGGCGGCCCTGCGCGCGCTGCGCGGGGAACTCGGTGTGCCCGACGCCTTCCCGCCCCAGGTCCTCGCCGAGGCGGACCAGGCCGCGACGTCACCGCGCCTGCCGTCGTACGACGCCACGGACCTGCCCCTCTTCACCATCGACCCGCCCACCTCCACCGACCTCGACCAGGCGATGCACCTGTCGCGACGCCCGGCCGACGGGGGCCGGGGACGCCACGGCGGCTACCGCGTCCACTACGCCATCGCGGACGTCGCCGCGTTCGTCACCCCCGGCGGCGCACTCGACGCCGAGGCCCACCGCCGGGTGACGACCCTCTACTTCCCCGACGGCAACGTCCCCCTCCACCCCGCCGGCCTCTCCGAGGGCGCGGCCAGCCTGCTCCCGGGCCACACCTGCCCGGCGGTCCTGTGGACGCTGGACCTCGACACGGACGGCCGCACCGAGACCGTCGACGTCCGCCGGGCCCTCGTACGCAGCCGCGCCAAGCTGGACTACGCCGGCGTACAGAAGGCGATCGGCGACGGTACGGCCGAGGAACCCCTCACCCTGCTCAAGGAGATCGGGCGGCTGCGCGAGCGCCTGGAGGTCGAACGCGGCGGCATCTCCCTCACCATCCCCGAGCAGGAGATCACCGAGCACCCTGCCCGCGGAGGCGGAGGCGGAGGCGGAGGCGGAGGCGGAGGCGGAGGCGGAGGCGGAGGCGGAGGCGGAGGCGGGTACGGCAGCGGTGGCGGCAGCGGCAGCGGCGGTGACGGCAGCAGCGGTGACGACGGCAGTGGCATAGGCGGCGCACGCTACGAGCTGACCTACCGCACCCCCCTCCCCGCCGAGGGCTGGAACGCCCAGATCTCGCTCCTCACGGGCATGGCCGCCGCCGAACTGATGCTCGCCCACGGCACCGGCGTACTACGCACCCTCCCCGCCGCACCGGACGGCGCCGTCGGCCGCCTCCGCCGTACCGCCAAGGCCCTGCACATCGACTGGCCCCACCATGTCTCGTACGCCCGGCTCGTCCGCTCCCTCGACCCGCACGACCCGCGCCACGCCGCCTTCCTCCTGGAGTGCACGACCCTGCTCCGGGGCGCGCACTACACGCCCTTCCGCGACGGCCGCCTCCCCGACATCACCACGCACTCCGCCGTCGCCGCTCCCTACGCCCACTGCACGGCCCCGCTCCGCCGGCTCGTGGACCGCTACGCCTCGGAGATCTGCCTCGCGGCGGCGGCCGGCGCCCCGACCCCCGAGTGGGTCCTGGCCGCCTTCGCCACCCTCCCGGACGAGATGACCGAGGGCACCCGACGAGCCGGACGTGTGGAGCGCGAGTGCGTCGACATCGTCGAGGCGGCACTGTTGAGGGACCGGGTGGGGGAGGTCTTCGAAGGGTGCGTGGTGGACGTCGAGGAGGATCGACCCGCTGCCGGAACCGTGCAGTTGGCGAACCCGGCGGTCATCGGCCGTGTCGTGGGCAGCCCCGGCGACCGGCTGCCGCTGGGGGAGCGGCTGCGGGTGCGGCTCACGCAGGCCGAACCGGGAGTGGCGAAGGCGCGTTTCGTTCCGGCGTGAACTCCCGCACCAGACGCACGAGTTGATCGGACTCGTCGGCGTGGAAGCGCACCAGGCGCACCTGCCTGGGGCGCCCGAGGAGGGTCAGGTACGTGACGGGCGTGGCCAGTTCGACGGTGACGGTGGTCTGCGAACTCATCGCCATGTTCAGCTCACCGTCCCGCTTCTCGTGCGTCGTACGCAGCTCACGCCGTACCGAGGCGACGGCGTCGAGCGGCACGCGCAGATCCACGGTGGCGAAGCGGCGCAGGCGCAGGGTCGTGCCGGCGAGGACGTGGGGGCGGGTGACGGAGGCCGCGTGGAGACCGACGACGATGAGGATCGTGTAGAGGTCGAGGACGAGGAAGGCCCCGTGCACGAGCGGGAAGTCGCGCAGCAGTACGGCCATGGTCACGGTCTCGACGACACACACGAACCCGAACCCGAACATCATGGCCCCCTGGCCGCGCGCGTACCCGAACGCCCGCCCGCCGTCCCCGACCCCGTGCGGCCGCCGCGCCACCCAGCGCAACAGGCCGGCCAGCAGCAGGAACTCATGACGGACGAGAGAGCGGGCGATCCGGTGGGCGCTCCTGAAACCTGTCATCGTCCCCGTGGTCCTCATGGGCGGTCCTCCCTCAGCATGTGGAGCGTGCGGCGGATGGCCTCCGCCTGGGCAGGGGCGAAGTCGGCGTAGAAGGCGCGCAGGAAACCGCCGCTGCCGCCGTCACCGCCGTCGGTGTCCATGTCGGTGTCCGGCGGGACCATGTCCGCGGGAACGAGTTCGGCGAGCACGCGGGCGGCCTCCGCCACGCGGGGGTCGTCGGGCTCGGCGTCGGCGAGCGCGTCGAGCAGCGCGTACGCCTCACGCACCCGCTCCACCGCGCCGGGGGCGGCCATCATGCTCTCCAGCGCGGCCAGCATCGCGGCACGGGCCTCCGGCGTCGCGGTGGTCTCCAGCAGCGCGAAGACCTCCCGGTCCTTCGCGGCCATCGGGGACTGCGGCGCGGGCCCGAACCTCCCGAACAGAGACGCGAGTTCGGGCGACACGGGCCCCTCGGCCGGCAGCCGCCCGGCACGCGCGTCCTCGATCAGAACCCGCAGCCGCTCGCGCCGCTCCCGGATCTCCGACTCCTGCCGGGCCAGATCCTCGTCCAGCTCGCCGAGCACCTCGACGAGCTCACGCCCGGCATCGTCCGCGAGCACGTCCCGCACCTCGGCCAGCCCGAGCCCCAGCTCCGTCAGCCGCCGGATCCGCGCCAGCACGACCGCGTGCCGCAAGGTGTAGTCCCGATACCCGTTCGCCCGCCGCTCCGGCTCCGGCAGGAGCCCGAGATGGTGGTAGTGCCGCACGGCCCGCGGAGTGACACCGACGGTCGCGGCCAGCTCTCCGATCCGCATACGCCCAGTAGAAACGTTGACGCTACGGCAAGGTCAAGTCATGGAGCGGTGTGGCCGACCGCGCGGTCCGCAGACCTCGGACCGGACCTCCTCCGAGCCCGCCGGGCGTCGTAGCCTGGAGCCGGGCGAAGGGGGAGACCGGAGTGAGCATACGCGGCGAGACACGGTGGACCCGGGCGACCCTCGGCCGTCCCGACCGCCCCCTCGACCTCCTCACCGCCCGCTTCGACCGCCACCGCTACGCCCCGCACACGCACGAGGAATTCAGCATCGGCATCTGCGTCCAGGGCGCCTCGTGCATCGACTACCGGGGCGGCGCCCTCACCGTGGGGGAGGGCTCCATCGTCGTCCTGGCCCCGGGCGAGGTCCACACCGGCGAGTCGGCCTTCGGCACCTACGCCTACCGCGGCCTCTACCCGGCCCCCGACCTCCTCACCGACGGCATCCTCGGCGGCACCCCGCACTTCCGCGACCCGCTCCTCCACGACCCCGAACTCGCCGCCGCCCTGCGCACCGCCCACATCGAGCTGAGCACCGGCCCCGACCCCCTGGAAGCCGAGTCACGCCTCCCCTGGCTGCTCACGGCGCTGGCCCGCCGGCACTCCACGTCCCGCCCGACCTCCGACGCGATCCCCGGCGCGAGCGGCATCGCCCTGACCGTACGGGACCGTCTCGCCGACGAGCTGGCGGCTCCCCCCTCCCTCGCCGACCTCGCCACCGACCTGGGCCTCTCCCGCTACCAGCTCCTGCGCGCCTTCCGTACGACCATGGGCATGCCCCCGTACGCATGGCTCGCGCAGCACCGGGTGAGCCGGGCGCGGGCGCTGCTGGAGGCGGGCGGGCGCCCGGCGGAGGTGGCCGGTCAGGTGGGCTTCGCGGACCAGGCCCACATGACGCGCTGGTTCAGCAGGGTGCTGGGAGTGACGCCCGCGGCGTACCGCAACAGCGTTCAAGACGTACACCGCTGACCTGACGAGAATCGTCCCATGACTGCACGCGGCTGGGCCTTGTTCTCCTTGATGGGAGTCCTCTGGGGCGTTCCCTACCTGATGATCAAAGTGGCGGTGGACGAGGTGTCGCCGTCCATGGTCGTCTTCGTACGCTGCGCCCTGGGCGCGGCCCTCCTGCTCCCCTTCGCGATCCGTCAGGGCGGACTGCCGGGTGTCGTCCTGGGGCACTGGCGCCCGATGCTGGCCTTCGCCGTGATCGAGGTCATCGGCCCCTGGTGGACCCTGACCGACGCCGAACGCCACCTCTCCAGCTCCACCGCCGGCCTCCTGATCGCGGGCGTCCCCATCGTGAGCGTCCTGCTGGCCCGCTTCTTCGGCGACACCGAACGCCTGGGCGCCCGCCGGACGACGGGCCTCGCCCTCGGCCTCGGCGGCGTGGGGATCCTCACGATTCCCCACCTGACCGGCGGAAACGTCCTCTCCCTCACCGAGGTCCTGGTCACGGTGGTCGGCTACGCGACGGCCCCCCTGATCATGGCCCGCCACCTCAAGCAGGTCCCCACGCTCCAGCTGATAGCCCCGGTCCTGCTCCTGTCGGCCGTCGTCTACGCCCCCGCGGCGGCCCTGACCCGACCGTCCACTCTCCCCTCGACCCCCGCCCTGATCTCCCTCGCGGCCCTCGGTGTGATCTGCACGGCCCTGGCGTTCGTCGCGTTCCTGGAACTGATCCGGGAGGTGGGCCCGACGCGGGCGACGGTCTTCACGTACGTCAACCCGGCGGTGGCGGTGGCGGCGGGCGCGATCTTCCTGGACGAACGCCTGACCCCCGCGGTCCTGTCCTCCTTCGCCCTGATCCTGGCGGGCTCGTTCCTGGCGACGGCGTCGACGGGACGGAGGACGGGTGGCCGCCGGGTAGCATGGTCGACACGGCAGACGAGCCGGGCGGACGGCCGCGTGGAGTCCCCCTGACGGGGAACTTCCCGAGGAACGTCCGGGCTCCACAGGGCAGGGTGGTGGCTAACGGCCACCCGGGGTGACCCGCGGGACAGTGCCACAGAAAACAAACCGCCGGGGACCTCGGTCCTCGGTAAGGGTGAAACGGTGGTGTAAGAGACCACCAGTGCCCAGGGTGACCTGGGCAGCTAGGTAAACCCCACCCGGAGCAAGGTCAAGAGGGGCCGCCGTAGAAAGCGGCCCTGCGCGGACGTCCGAGGGCAGCCCGCCCGAGTCCGCGGGTAGACCGCACGAGGCCGGCGGCAACGCCGGCCCTAGATGGATGGCCGTCTCCCCGGCCGCCGCGAGGCGGTTGGGTGACAGAACCCGGCGTACAGCCCGACTCGTCTGCCGCTACCTGCGGCTTTGTCTGAGAGAAGACCGCTGACCTGCGTCGGAGTCCTGTCTTTCGGTCGGGTCTCTCAGAGGCTGGCAACGGCAGGCGGTGAAAAGTCTTTCCGAAGTCCGTCGGACAGAGCTGACGCACGCCGGGAACCTCAAGGCTCGTGCCGCGCATTTCCCTGAGTGCCGATGTGCCGGCGAAGCGAGGGCTGGAGCGGTGGATGCTTGTTTGCCGAACTCGGGAGCGCGGCGGTGGCGTGTGCGGCCTGAAGAAGTGCCCATCGCACCTGAGCGGGGAAGATGACTGCGATGCCAATGCCACCCGGGGAGGGGAAGTGCAGCGTAGATGGTTGCTCGGCGCCGTGGTCGCCATGACGATCACGGCGGCAGGGTGCGGAGGGGGTGAACCGGGCGCGACGGACGACAACGGGGCGCGGCAGGCGGTGGAATCCTACGTTGATGCCCTCAACTCCCGTGACGCCAAGGCACTGATGCGCATCGGCGGCGTCCCTGAGGACCGGCGGGCGAAGAAGGAAGCCCAGCAGATCCTCGTGGAGAAGGGCGGCCGGGATCTGCGGATCGTCGATCTGAAAGTCGATCACGACTTCGGCCCGGACGTGGGCTCGGCCAAGCTGGTGGCGGATGCCAAGACCGGGGAGGATCTTCGTGAAACGGTGACTGTCACGCGCGAGAGTGGCGCATGGCATGTGGCGATCTTCGCCGACCGGCCATCGAACAAGTCGGCATCGGCAACGGACGAACCAACGTGATCGCCGGGCTCCGACCGCAACATGGTCGGGGCCGGGCCTCTTCGCATTGGGAGATCGCGCACGTCGACCAGCTGGCGACCCGTGTGGCCCGGGAGGCGGGCCCGGGCACTGTCAAGAGCCGGACCTATGACACTCGCGCCCTGAACGAGTGGCGGCAGTCCCCGGCTCCCCACAGGAGGTGGTCGACCTCTACCGCACCCGACGCCCAGTCGGGTGGCCGGCGGTTGCAGTCCGACCCCGTGGACCCCGATGTCGCCGACACCGTAGTTGGACTGTGCTTCACCAAGGGCGGCGACGGTGACGCTCTGCTGCTGCCCGTGCAGTTCACGACCGCCCGCCCACTGAAGATCGAGTACGACTACGACGCCGGGCCGGAGTTCGACTCGGGCTCCGGATTCCATGTCGAGGTCGGCTCCGAGACGGACGGGGCGAAGACCGGTTGCTGGGACTGAGGGCGCCAGGGGCGGGACGTGGGAGGGGGCGCGTTACTGCGGCGGGCGTGGCGCGGCTGAGCGGCGACACGAACTCCTGCCCCCCGCCTGACCCCCGTGGTCGTGAGGCACCGGCAGTAGCCCAGCTGCCGTCGACGGCTGAGAGGGTTGTCGGTTGCGTGAGCCGACTCTTCGTGGCCGCCGAGGAAAACCGGCCTGTAGTTAACGCTTCACGCATAGGTGAGCTGACCGTAGAATTCCGTATCCAGGGGGATCAGCGGGACTTGTGCGGCCACCAGGACAGTACGGACGTCTGTGGCCGCGCTTTGCGTTGACGGTGGGAGGGGCTGCCGTCGACGCCGGTGCTCCGTCGGCCCGGAAGCGACGACATCAGGGATCAGTGTGACGAACTCGGGTGACTTCGGGGGCAGCCAGGAACTCGACCGCCTCAAGGCGATTCTCGAGAGTTGGCGTACCTCCCTGGTGGACCTGAGCGGCCGCAACCGGCTGCTCAATTTCCGCCATACCAAATCGGCGACACTGGAGATCTCCACTCCATCCGCGCCGGAGCTCGTCAGAGGCCTCGGCCGCGGCTGGGATTTCGCGCCGCTCCCGGACGAGGAACCGGAGACTGGCGAGGACGCGCGATCCGGCGATGTGGTTTTCACGAAGAAGGGCGACCGCACCGACGGAATCGTCACCCAGAAGACCACCGCGCCCTCTCTCACGCGTGCCTTGAACAGCCTTCGCACCAAAGCGACCCAGGTCTTCAACGACTATGGCCTGTGGACCCTCAACCTCGGCGTCGGCATGCTCCGTTGGCGTGAGGACGGGGCTGAGACGAGCAGTGACGCCCCCTTGGTCCTGATGCCGGTGGTCATCGAGCGTGCCCGTAACGGCAGGCTCCGCCTCAGGGCGAGCGACGACGAGGAACCGCGCCTCAATCCGGCCCTCAAGGTGAAGCTCGACCAGTTCCGTGTCGACTGGGCACCAGTTGGCGAACAGGACCCTTCCGACCTGCAGGCGGTTCTCTCAGCGGCAGGTCGGGCGGTGGCAGGCAAGGCCGGCTGGCAGATTTCCGACCGTGTGGTGCTCGCACTCTTCGCCTCCCACAAGGAGGCGATGTATCAGGACCTGCTGGACAACGAGAGCCACGTCCTCGGCAGTGACCTCGTGCGAGCCATGGCTCTCGGTCCGAACTCCGGACTCGCCTCCGACCGTTTCGACTTCGACGAGATCAGCCTCGACCGGATCGACGAACTGAGTCCGCCCGAGGACAGTCCGCTGGTGCTCGACGCCGACGCCTCGCAGCGGCAGGCAGTCGCCGCGGCCGTGGCCGGCCAGTCGTTCGTCCTGGACGGCCCACCCGGCACCGGCAAGAGCCAGACGATCACGAACATGATCGCCGGTCTCATGCACG
This sequence comes from Streptomyces sp. NPDC057438, assembly GCF_042802995.1. NCBI lineage: Bacteria > Bacillati > Actinomycetota > Actinomycetes > Kitasatosporales > Streptomycetaceae > Streptomyces > Streptomyces sp. NPDC057438. The sequence goes on along the minus strand of NZ_JBHVDD010000006.1, from coordinate 61,469 downwards.
CGGGGCGCAGTGTGCTGTTCGTCAGCGAGAAGGCGGCGGCCCTCGATGTCGTCCTCGACCGGCTGAAGTCGGTCGGGCTCGACTCGTACGCACTGGCCCTCCACAGTCACAACACCAGCCGCAAGGCGGTGGCCCATGAGCTGGGCCGGGTGCTCGCGGAGGAGCCGCGTGCACCGCAGCTGTCACAGCAGACGCTGGCCCAGGCCAGGGAACTGCGTCTCGCGCTCAGCGCCTACGCCGAGGCGATGAACGAGGTCCGTGATCCGCTGGGACGGACCCTGCACGACGTGCTGGGCCGGGTCGGCCGACTGTCCGATGCGCCGGTGGCCTATCTGAGCCCCGGTGACGGCACCCGTACGGCACCGGAGGCGGCGTTTCGTCCCGCGACGCTCAGCGGCGAGGATCTGCGCCTGATCGTCGAGGCGACCAAAGCCATCTCCGACCACTGGGAGGCGGTCGCCGATCCATCGTTCCCCTGGCGTGACCTGCGGGCCGACCTGCCCCATCCCCGCCCTGTGCTGGATCAGGCCCAGGCGGCCCGTGACGCGCTCGCGGCGGCGACCGAGAGGTACCGGGATCTCGCGTCCGATGGAACACCCTTCACGGATCAGAGCGGAATCGACCGTCTGATCCTGCTTCTGGGGCTGCTCGAGGTGCGGAGCCCGGTGCCGGAAGCCTGGCTCACCACGGAAGCCTTCGCCGACGAGGTGGACGACCGGGTCGACGCGTTCCTGGCGGAACTGCGCAAAGCGCAGCGGACGAGCACCGTCGTCCGGGCGTCGGTGGGCGAGCGGTGGCAGGAGCTGTCCACCAGGCTGACCGCTGAGCCGGGGGAGGCCGAGAGGGCGCTCTCCGCGATGGCGCCGCGAGGCCTGGATCTCGCCGGACTCACGGAGGAACGCGCGCGACAGTTCGCCCGAGGGTTCGACACGACCGCTGGTGTGCTGGAGCGGACCCTGCAGAGCCTCACCCGAGTGTCTCGATCCGCCGGCCTCACGAATCCCAGCACGCCAGAGGAAGCGCGTCATCTGTGTGACGTGATCGCCGTGGCCGGATCCGAACACCGCCCTCTCGATGCGTGGTTGGTTCCTGACGGCCCAGTGCGGGCTGAGGAGGCGGCGGTCCGGTGCGTCGCCGACGAGCTGAGTGACTTCTTCGTCCGGCGTGACCATGTACTCGCCGCCCGCACCCTCGCGACGGACCATGCGGGCCCCGGGTGGTCAGAACTGGGCCCGGAACTGAGCCCGGAACGACCCGCCAACGAGCAGGCACTCGCCGCACTGGATCCGCCGGGAGCCGACATTGCGTCGCTGACCGGCCGTGCGGCCGCCGAGCTGGCCGACCGGTTCGGCATGCTCGCCGACACTCTCGAGCGGGCCGCCGGGCACGCCGACTCGGTGGCCGAACGCCTCGGATGCGACCGGCCGAAGGCGACGTCCGAGGCGGAAGACCTCGCCACGCTCGCGGAGCTGGCCACAGCTTCGGACCGCGCGCTCGAAGCATGGCTCGACCCACGGACACTTCCCGAGGTCCGGGCAGCCGTCGCGGAGATCTCCGCGGCCGCCGACGACCTGAGTGCCGCGGCGGAGGCGGCGCGCGACACCTTCCTGCCCGAAGTCGTCTCCGCGCCCGAGCTGCCCGGAGCAGTCCATCGGCTCCTGGCAGGACGGCAAGGACTCGCCGGAACGCTGTCTAGCGCCATCCGGGCCGACCGGAAGCTCGTGGCACGGTTGACGCACAGCGGTTCGTGGCGCGGTGAACTCTTCGACAAGCTGCCCCTCGCCGACGCCTGGTGCGCCGCACACGGGAGGCTGCTGTCGCTCGCGACGACCCACGCCGAGCTGATCGGTCGCTATCGGGGCACGGCGTTGCCCGATGTACCGGCCTTGCGCAAGGCTGTCGCGCACGCGGAAGCCGTCCACGCGCTCGCACCGGAAACCGTCGCCGACCCGTACCGCCGGGGTCTGCTCGCGACTCAACTGGCCGACGGGCGTGAGCCGCACTCCGCACTCGTCGAGCTGGGAACAGCACTACGCAGTGATCTCACCAAGTGGCGAGGGGCCCTGGGTGACCCGTCGCTCGCACCGCATGCGCCCGACCTCACCAAGCAGCCGCTCGACGACGAGGCTCGCTGGCTGCGTGCCCACCGCGCCCCCTTGCTGCAAGCCGCAGCGCTGTTGGACACCTTGGCGTCCGTCGGTCGTCGGGACCATGGCCCCGGTTCCGAACACACGCTTGCCTCCGCGCGTACGGCGCTCACAGCCGCGCACGCGGCACAGCGGGAGAGCACCGCGTTCACCGCGCGGGCCGTAACCGACCGAGGTCTGCTCGGTCCTTGGTACCGGGGCCTCGACACGCAGGCGGACGACCTGCGCGGTGCCACGCCCAACGCTGTGACGGGCCACGAGCCCATGGGGCGGCTTCTGAGCCGCGGCCTTGACCTGACGCGCCGGCAACCGGGCCCCTACGCCACGGAGCCACAGCGCGAATTCCTGGGCCGGTACGTTGCCGCCGGCGGTACTCACACCGAAGCTTTGCAGGCCGCCTTGGACGCCGCCAGGGTGATCGGCCGCCTCGCATCCGACACGCTCACGGAGCCGGCACGCCGGGCGAGTCTCATCGAGGTGCTGGCCGACGGCCGACCCCAACCACGCGAGCTCCTCACGCAGACGGACCAGATCCGCCGTGACCTGGACGTCTGGCAGGAATACACCGGGCAGGCACATGTCGCGACGGTCGGCACAGCGCTGGCCGTCCGCCCCCTTGAACGAGCGGCGAGCTGGCTTCGCGCGCACGTGGAGCCCTTGGAGGACGCGGCCGACCTCATCCGCTCGACCGCCCGGGTCGTGGACGAGCCGACGGGTCTCACCCTGTCCCGGGCCAGGGAAGTGGTGGCCGCCGTCGTCTCCGCCCGAGCCGCCGAGTCCTCCTTCGCGGAGAACGACGCCACCTACCGAAGTCTGCTCGGCTCCCTCTACCAAGGCACCGGGACAGACCGTGACGCGATCCTGGATGCCCTGGACTGGGCCCAGAAGGTCCGTCGTACCGCACACGGCGGCCACTCCGCGCCTCTGCCCAGGGCGGCGGCCCGGCTGATGCTGGCCGCGTCGGCCGACCCGTCCGTCGCCGACCGCGCCGACGACTGGAGCGGTCAGCGCGAGGCACTCGCCGGGTACTTCGAGTCCGGGAGGGCCGAGGAGCTTCGACGCGAACTCGCCGAGTCCCTCACCTCGGCGCACTCCGTCCTGTCCCGTCTCGACCGCGACCCCTTCGGCCCGGAGGCGTGGACCAGCTGCGCTGATGCGCTGACTCTGCTGCGCCGCTTCCATCTCGATGGACTGCCCGACCAGCTCGCCCGCCGCGAGGTCTCCGCTGAGGAGTTCCCGGCCGCCATGGAGCGTGCGGTGCTCGCCGCCTGGGTCGAACACCAGCTGACCACCGACCAGCGGTTGAAGCCGATGCGGGCCGTGGAACGCGACCAGTTGGTGGAGCGCTTCCAGAGGGCGGACCAAGATTTGGTCGCGGCAGCACACGCCGAGGTCATCGCCTCGTGCAATGCTCGCCGACCTCGCCGGACCTCGGTGGGGCAGGCCGCAGTGATCCGGCGAGAGGCCGAGAAACAACGTCGCCACATGCCCGTACGGCACCTGCTGCAGCAGACCCGTGACGTCGTTCGGCTGGTCAAGCCCTGCTTCATGATGAGCCCACTGACAGTCAGCCAGTTCTTGCCGCCGGACTTCGAGTTCGATGTCGTGGTCTTCGACGAGGCGTCCCAGGTCCTGCCCCAGGACGCGGTGAACTCGGTCTACCGAGGCAGGGCACTCATCGTGGCGGGTGACCAGAAGCAGCTGCCCCCGACCTCGTTCTTCAGCGCGGCCGGCGACAGCGACGACGGTGACGAGTGGGACGAGGACGCCACCGACGGCTTCGAGTCCATTCTCGACATGTGCAAGGCCAGCGGAGTCCTGCGCGGACTGCCCCTGCGCTGGCACTACCGCAGCCGCCACGAGAACCTGATTGCTTTCAGCAATCACGACTTCTACGGCAACTCCATGGTCACCTTCCCGGGCGCGCTGGAGCAGGGACCGGACATCGGAGTGGAGTTCATCAAGGCGGACGGCGTCTACGATCGCGGCGGAAGCAGCGACAACCCCCTCGAAGCCGCCAAGGTGGCCCAGCGCGTCATCCACCACTTCGACACCCGCCCCGAGCACACTCTCGGCGTGGTCGCGCTGTCGAAGGCACAGGCGGAGGCCATCGAGGAAGCGGTGCAGAAGGCGAGGGCCGCCCGCCCGGACCTCGACCACCACTTCACGGAGGGTCGCCTCGACGGTTTCTTCGTCAAGAACCTCGAAACCGTCCAGGGCGACGAACGCGACGTCATCATCCTCTCCATCGGCTACGGTCCCGACCACCGAGGCAAGCTGCTGTCGACCTTCGGCCCCATCAACAGGGAGGGCGGCTGGCGACGCCTCAACGTGGCCGTGACACGCGCCCGGCGCCGCATGGAAGTCGTCGCCTCCTTCCACGGAGGTGATCTGCCGGACAGCGCCAACAAGAGCGTGCAGCACCTCAAGAGGTATCTGCAGTACGCCCAGCACGGTCCGTCGATTCTCCGGACCGAGGCCGCCGATCCGGACGCGGCTCCGGAGAGCCCCTTCGAAGAGGAGGTCCTCGACGTCCTGCGCGGCTGGGGGTACGAGGTCCAGCCGCAGGTGGGGGTCGCCGGTTTCCGCATCGACATGGCGGTACGGCACCCGGGTGCGCCCGGCACGTACGCGCTGGGCATCGAGTGCGACGGCGCCATGTACCACTCCTCGCGTGCGGCTCGGGACCGCGACCGCCTCAGGGAAGCGGTCCTGCGCGACCTGGGGTGGAAGCTGCACCGGATCTGGGGTACGGACTGGTACCGGAGCCGGCGGGAAGCGATGGCGCGGCTGCGGGTCGCGGTGGAGGAGGCGTGCGCGGAGGATCCGCACGCCGTGCGAGTGGCGCCGCCCGTGGGGAGGGAAAGCAGTGGCGTCGACCTCGGCAACGGTGACGGTACGGCGGAGACCGTGGACGGCCCCCTGAGCGGCGGGAGTGGAGAAGCCGCAGAAGTGGCTGGTGCTCCGGCGGTCCCGCGAGTGGAGTTCGTGACCGTCGACGCCGGCCCCGCACCCTGGAGCCGCCCCTACCAGGAGGTCGACCCCGACCTCCTGACAGAGGTACGTGACAGGTCGAGCAGCCAGCGGGGCATGTGGGGCGCGGAGTTGCAGGACCCCGAGGCCCTCGACGTGGTGGCGGACGTGGCGCTGTGTGTGGTCGAGGTGGAAGGACCCGTCGAGAAGGAAGTGATCTACACCCGGGTCCGTCTCGCGTGGGGCCTGGGACGAGCCGGCCAGGTGATCCGCGACCGCATCGACCGGTCCCTTCGCCGCCTGCTCAAGCAGGGCAAGATCGTTCACGTCGGTACGGCTTACGACAGGCCTGGCCACGAGACGGAGTTCGCCCGCACACCCACTGAGCGGTGCGCCCGACGGGTGGCGGAGGTTCCTTCCGCAGAGCGGCAGCTCGTGCTCAGAAACGTGGTCGATGAAGGACCGGGCGTGCAGCGTGAGGATCTGCTGCGGGAGGCGGCGCGCTTCTTCGGCTGGGCGCGGCTCGGCACCGACATCCGGGACGCGCTCACTGCTGACATCGACGCGCTGGTCGCCGCCGGGAAACTGATCGAGTCGGAAGGTGGCCTGATGCCTGCGGAGGGTCCCTGATCCAGCGGCGGGGTGCTCCGGTGTACGGACCTCAGTAGGAGAGGCCCGGCACGGCGCCCACCACCGCGATTGCGATCACCGGCACGACTGTCAGTACCGCCAGGTACTCTCAGCACAACGTCAACGCGGCCCGACGGGCTTCCGCTCCATCCCGGTGGAGTCTCGAAGGACATGCCCCCACCCGCACGAGTCTTTTCGTGCTGCCTGGGGGAAGTCCTTGCTGTTCCGCGCGTCCGCGAAAACGGTCGCCGTCATGGCACTCGACGGTTCGCTGTTCCTGCACCTCACCGACCAGTTCGTCCATATGCACGGCTATCGGCCCGGCGCCTCGGAGGTGCGCTCCTGGGAGCGCAGCATCCCCGCCCTGGCCGCCACACTCAACGACGCCGGCCTGGGCGACGTGGAGGTCATGCTGGAGTACGCGCTCCCGCTGAACAGCAAGCGTGCCGATGTGGTCCTCGCCGGAGTGCACCCGGTATCCGGGGAACCGTCGTACGTGGTGGTGGAACTGAAGCAGTGGAGCCAGGCACAGCCCCACGAGGACGACCCCACCCTGTGCCATGTCGATGCCTATGCCCATCCGGTTCTGAACCCCATCGAGCAGGTGCGCCGTTACTGCGAGTACCTCGTCAATTTCAACGGGGCGGTGGCGGAACACGGGCACCGGGTGGCCGGAGTGGCGTATCTGCACAACGCCACCGAGTTCGGTGTGACCGGGCTGAGAGAGATCGAGCGCGACGGCCACGGTCTGCTCTTCACCGCGGAACGCCGCGGGTCCTTCATCGACCACATCCGTACGCGGCTGAGCGACAAGCACCCGGGGGCCCGGGCGGCGGACGAACTTCGGGCCGGCGCCACCGTGCCGTCGAAGCAGCTCATGTCCGTGGCCGCTGAGGAGGTGCGCGAGCGCACCCAGTTCGTCCTCCTCGACGAGCAGCAGGTCGCGTACCGGATGGTGCTCAACGCGGTGGAGAGGGCGAAGCACGCCGATCGCAAGGAAGTTGTCATCGTCACGGGCGGCCCCGGCACCGGCAAGAGTGTCATCGCTCTCCAGCTTCTGGGTGAACTCTACAGGCGTGGGGTCCCGGCCCTGCACGCCACCGGCTCGCAGTCGTTCACCAAGACGATGAGGAAGGTCGCCGGAGCCCGCAAGCGGGAAGTCCAGGACCTGTTCAAGTACTTCAACAGCTTCATGACGGCGGAGAAGAACAGCCTGGGTGCCCTGATCTGCGACGAGGCGCACCGCATCCGGGAGACCTCGGCCAACCGCTACACGCGCGCCGAGAACCGTACCGGCAGGGCACAGATCGACGAACTCATCGATGTCGCCTACGTGCCCGTCTTCTTCCTCGACGAGCATCAGGTGGTACGCCCCGGCGAGATGGGCACCGTGTCCGACATCAGGGCGGCAGCGGCCACGCGGGACATTCCATGCCATGTGGTGCCGCTGGACAGCCAGTTCCGCTGCGGGGGCAGCGACGCCTACCTGCGCTGGGTGGTACGGCTCCTCGGGCTCGAGGCCGGCGGTCCGGTGATCTGGGAACCCGACGACCGCATGCAACTGCTGGTCGCGGACAGCCCGCAGGAGATGGAGGCGTTCCTCGAAGCCCGCCGTGCCCAGGGCTATGGCGCACGCATGTCGGCCGGTTACTGCTGGCGCTGGTCTCCGGAACCCAAGCCCGGCCACCCGCTGCCTCCGGACGTCGTCATCGGTGACTGGGCCCGCCCCTGGAACCTGCGCGGCGACCGTGCCGTCTCCGGCGCACCACCGGCGGCCCTGTGGGCCACCGATCCGGCCGGCTTCGGCCAGGTCGGCTGCGTCTACACGGCTCAGGGTTTCGAGTACGACTGGTCGGGCGTCATCATCGGGCCCGACCTTGTCTGGCGAAGCGACCGGTGGGTCACGGACCGCACGGCGTCCAAGGACCCGGTCTTCAAGAGGTCCACCCCGGACGCCGACGTGGACCGCCTGATCCGCAACACCTACAAGGTTCTGCTGACCCGAGGCATGGTCGGCACGATCGTGTACTCGACGGACTCGGAGACGCGGGAGAAGCTGCGGGAGCTTGCGGGTGGGGTGGCACGACAGACAGTCCCGGGTTGACAGTACGGACGGGTGTCGGCGCGCTCGCGAAGTCGGAGTAAGAGCGGCGAACGTCGGACCAGAACGGCTATCTCCTGGTCAGCGAGCTGAGTTCACACAGGGTTCGGTGGTAGCGCAAGTACGTTTCGTCGATCTCGTGGTCGCCGTGTCGACGGAGAGGGCCCAACGAGTCGTCTTCGTGCGTCCACTTGACGACGCCGTCCACGTCGACATAGATCTCGAGGCCGTCGAAGAGAACGTGGTGGTTGGGGCACAGACAGAGCAGGTTCGGCAGTTCGTCCGGGCCGTTGTGCGGGGACCCGAGGCCACGGATGTGAGCTGCCTGGCTGTAGGGCCGCCGCTTGTACTGAAGGCGGGTCTCACAGATCTGGCAAGCGTGGCCGTGCAGCTCTTTGACCTGCGTTGCGAGCGCGGCATTGCGAACCAGGCGTGAGGCCGTGAAATCCCGGCGCTCCGTCGGGCCGCTCGTCCGCTCCACATCGGCGGCTTCTTGGCCGTCATCGTCCTCGTCTCCGTCGACCATGCCATCGGCGGTCGCATATCCGGCGAGGCCCACTCGGCCGAGCAACTCGCGCTGATCCATGTCGTCGAGGTGAGTGCTGCACAGCTCGACGACGGCTTCGAGGCGGGTGAGAGGGTTCTGCAGCAGTTCGGCACTTGCACGGGTGAGACCCGCGACAGGTTGGATCGTGTCGAGGCTTTCGGCCTGCGGCATAGGGCCGGTATCACTGGGTACGCCGTGCACTTCCCACAGACCGCTGTCCTGCAAGTGCCAGAAAAGATCCTCCGGTGCGGCCACGGAACCGGGCAGGCCGAAGGCAGGCAGGAGAGGACCGACCTCCGTGCGGAACGAGGACCATGGCGCCAGACGTGGCTTTCCTGCTGCGATCCGGGAGATCGCCCACAGCAGTGCCACTTTTTGATGGCGGGCGGATATTTCCCTCCCTGAGTCACCGCCAGTGTCGAGAGAGCCGACCCGATCCAGCAAGTCCCCGGCTGTCAGTGTGGGAGAGGAAGCTGGACCAGGTGTCGCACGTCGCGCAAGCGCCGACCGGTGCGGCTCGGGGAGAAGTTCCGCAACGCTGCGGTAGTCCTCGGCGGACCGCAGGGTGAGGCTGCGCAGAGGTACCCGAGCGTCCAGACGACGCAGTATGGGTGCGGCGAGAACAGGCGTGGGGAACTCCTCTACCCCTCCGAGGGCCATGATGTGTTCCCAGGTGGCGTTCTTTTCGTCGGTTCCCCAGATTCTCCGCGCCACGGCCGGGCTGTCGAACAGATGGAGGATATGGGCCCGAGCGATGAAGTGGTTCTCCGCGTAGAAGAGCACGTCGTCGCCGACTCGGCGATTGCGTAGTGCCCTGACTTTTTCGTTGTTGGCCTGCGTGGTCGGAGTGGCCCCCCACAGCCGAGCGATCCCGTCCGGGTACAGGGCCGTCAGCACATCCGCCTGTTCGCCGAGCGCATCCTTGATCTCTGCGATCTCAACACCCTGTCGTACGGACTTGGCGAAGTTGCGCGGGCCACGGACCGGAGGTCCGCCTCGAGGCTGGAGAAGTATCTGCGCATCTCGGCTCGGCTCGTCCGTGACGTCGGTGCCATCCATCACCGTGAAACCGAGCGCACGCAGACGATGTGCCACGGTGCGCGCACCGCCACTGAAGTCGTCAGCCGACAACAGGTTGCCGACCGAGTACAGGTGCGCAACCCCGGCAATGGCCTTCGAGTCAAAGCGATGCCCGTCCAGGGCCAACTCGTAAGTGACAGCCCGGCCGAAGCCGTACCGGAGGCGAAACTGTTCTCGTCCCAGTTGTAGACATTCGTCGACCGCAGCCATCACGCCAGCACGCGTCACATCCCCAAGTCCCATACACGGGAGCCTAGTAGGACGGTATGACAATCACCTCGACGTGCGGTGTAGAGGCGTCGCCCGCCGTCGATGCCATGCGCGCGCTGGACGCCCCAAGAGGAAGAAGGCCGGAGGATCAGGCCCTTCCCGTCCGGGAGGGCGTTTTGCGCTGATACGTGATGAAAAGAGTGTGGTGCAAGTCGGGACCGAACAGGGGAAACATGCGGTTGCCGCCTCTCGGGCCGAATGTCCCATAGTCCCGTTCTTCGCGGGCTCTACCTACGTAGTAGGCAACCACTAGGATCTGCGGCAGGTCCGACCTCGGGGAACGGCGGGCCTGAGAGGACCGGACGAGTGGGGACAGGCATGCGGGAAGGCCGGTGGGTCACGGTCACCGAGTCCGAGTTCGATCACGAACGCCGCGGCCTGGAGGCGATCCGGGAGAAGCTCCCGGACTCCGACCCCTGGCGTGCCTGGTCGAACTTCACCTTCACCGCGAACACCGGCCACGTCCGCGAGGTCGACCTGCTCGTCGTCGCCCCTGGCGGCGTCTGCATGGTCGAGCTGAAGGACTGGCACGGCTCGGTCACCTCCGAGAATGGCACCTGGGTGCAGACCACACCGGGTGGCCGCCGCCGTACGCACGGCAACCCGCTGCACCTGGTCAACCGCAAGGCGAAGGAACTGGCCGGCCTGCTCGCGCTGCCCGGCCACAAGCGGGTCTGGGTCGCCGAGGCCGTCTGCTTCACCGACAACAGCCTCCGCGTACGGCTCCCCGCACACGACCAGAACGGCGTCTACACCGTCCACCAGCTGGTCGAGATGCTCAAGGCACCCCCACGTGACGAGCGGCGCCGCGTCACGGCGATCGGCTCGCGCGAGATCGAGGCGGCCCTCAAGAACATCGGCATCCGCAAGAGCGACGCGCAGTACAAGGTCGGCCCGTACGAGCTGCAGCGGAAGTCCTTCGACTCCGGGCCCACCTGGGCCGACTACCTCGCCCGCCACAGCGACCTGCCCGAGGCCGCCCGCGTCCGCATCTACCTCAGCGAGCGCGGCTCCGACGCCTCCCTGCGCCAGTCCGTCGAGAACGCCGCCCGCCGCGAGGCCGCAGTGCTGGGCCGGTTCAAGCACCCGGGCGCCGTCCAGCTCAAGCAGTACTTCCCCTCCGGGCACGCCGCCGGCCCCGCGCTGATCTTCGACTACCACCCGGACACGTTGAAGCTGGACGAGTACCTGGTCCAGTACGGCGAGAAGCTGGACATCCTCGGCCGGATGGCGCTGGTCCGCCAGCTCGCCGAGACGATGCGCTCCGCGCACGCCAGCCGCATCCACCACCGGGCGCTCGCCGCCCGCTCCGTGCACGTCGTCCCCCGGCCGCGCGGCCGCAAGGGCCGGGCGGTCGGGGAGGAGGCCGCCTGGCTGACTCCGGAGCTGCAGATCTCCGACTGGCAGATCGCCACCCAGCGCAGCGGCGACTCCTCCCAGGGCCAGGGCATGACCCGCTTCGCGCCGACCGCCCTGTCCGCGATGCACCTGGCCGACGACGCCGACGCCTATCTCGCCCCCGAGCTGACCGCCCTCAACCCCGACCCGGTCCACCTCGACGTGTACGGGCTCGGCGTCCTCACCTACCTGCTGGTCACCGGCAAGGCCCCGGCCGCCAGCCAGGCCGAGCTGCTGGCCCGCCTGGAGGCGGGGGAGGGCCTGCGCCCCAGCTCCCTGGTGGACGGACTGTCGGAGGACGTGGACGAGCTGGTCCAGGCCGCCACCGCCTACCGCCCCGGCCAGCGCCTCTCCAGCGTGGACGAGTTCCTGGAGCTGCTGGAGGTCGTCGAGGACTCCCTGACCGCCCCCGCCCCAGCGGCCCCCGACACGGAGGCGCCCGGCGAGGAGGACGGGGCCCCCGCCGACAAGGACCCGCTGGAGGCCGTAGCCGGTGACGTGTTCGCCGGCCGGTGGGAGATCCGCCGCCGCCTCGGCACCGGCTCCACCAGCCGCGCCTTCCTCGTCCGCGACCTCCAGGCCGAGGCCCGCAAGACCCGCCCGCTGGCCGTGCTGAAGGTCGCCCTCTCCGACAGCCGGGGCGAGATCCTGGCCCGCGAGGCCGAGGCCATGGCCCGCCTGCGCGCCCACTCCGGCATCATCCGCCTCGTCGAACCCGAGCCGCTGCACATCGGCGGCCGTACGGTCCTGGCGCTGGAGTACGTCGGCGACGAACGCGACGACACCGGGCAGGGCGGCGAGGCCGGGTCCCGCCCGCGCCGCCGCGAGGAGACGGTCGCCCGCCAGCTCCGCGAGAACGGCCGCCTCCAGGTCGACCAGCTGGAGGCGTACGGCGACTACCTCTTCGGCGCCGTCGACTTCCTGGAGGGCGAGGGCGTCTGGCACCGCGACATCAAGCCCGACAACATCGCCATCCGCATCCGCCCCAACCGCACCCGCGAACTCGTCCTCATCGACTTCTCCCTCGCCGGCTACCCGGCGAAGAGCACCGACGCGGGCACCGACGGCTACCTCGACCCCTTCGTCGACGTCATCACCCGCGGCTCGTACGACTCGCACGCCGAGCGGTACGCCGTCGCCGTCACCCTGCACCAGATGGCCTCCGGCGAGCTGCCCAAGTGGGGCGACGGCAGCGTCCTGCCGCGGATGACCGAGGCGAAGGACTGGCCGTACCCGACGATCGCGGCCGAAGCCTTCGACCCGGCCGTACGGGACGGTCTCGTCGCCTTCTTCCAGAAGGCCCTGCACCGCGACGCGGCCCAGCGGTACCCCGAGCTGAAGCCGATGCGGGACGCCTGGCGCAAGGTCTTCCTCGACGCGTCCCAGACGGTCCCGTCCAGCCACCGCGCCCGCGCGTCGGCCCCGGCGCCCACGACCGCCGGGGAGGGCCTGCCCGCCCAGGGCGCCGCCGCGGCGGGGATCGCGGACGCCGAACCCGAGAGCGCCGAGCAGCAGCGCGACCGGCTCGCCGCCGAGGTCACCCGGGACACCCCGCTGACCGTCTCCGGCCTCACGCTCGCGGCCCAGTCGTTCCTGTACGGCCTGGGCCTGACGACGGTCGGCGAACTCCTCGACTACAGCCGCCGCAAGCTGGTCAACGCCCCCGGCCTGGGCGCCAAGACCCGCAACGAGGTCCAGCAGCGGCAGCGGGAGTGGGGCGAGCGGCTGCGCGAGATCCCCGTCTCGCCGCTCACCCCGAAGGGACGGGCGGAGGCCAAGGAGGAGCTGGAGCAGCTCACGGCAGCCGAGTCGGCCCTGGTCGGCCACCTCGCGACGGGCGAGTCGGCGGGGATGCTGCCCGCCCGCACGCTGCGCTCGGTCAGCCTCGACACCCTCGCCACCGTCTTCGTGCCCGCCGTCAACAACAACGGCTCCAACCGCAACAAGGCGGAGATGGTACGGCTGCTGCTGCGCCTGCCCGACGAGCACGGCGTTCTGCCGGACATCGGTGTCTGGCCGAAGCAGAAGGACGTCGCGGAGGCTCTCGGGCTGAGCCAGGGCCGTATCCCGCAGATACTCAAGGACGAGCGCAAGCGCTGGAAGGCGGAGCCCGCCGTCCAGGCGCTGCGCGAGGAGATCATCGACCTGCTGGTCGGCATGGGGCGGGTCGCCTCGGCCGTGGAGATCGCGGACGCCCTCGCGGTCCGGCGCGGCACGCATCTCGCGGGGCGCGAGCAGCGGCGCGCGATGGCGCTGGCGGCCGTACGGGCCGTGGTCGAGGTGGAGCAACTGGTCCCGCAGGAGGCCGAGTTCCAGCACCAGCCGAACCGCAAGGCGACGGACGAGTCCCTGGGCGCCGGCCTGCTCGCCCTCGACGTACGGGAGGACGACGGCCCGGACACCCCGACGGCGCCCGGTCTGCTGGAGTACGCGACCCGTCTCGGCCGTACGGCGGACCGACTGACCAAGCTGGACACCCTGCCGACGGCCGCGACGGTCCTGGCCGAGCTGGGCGCGCTGACGCCCCCGCCGGGCGCGGTCAACTGGGACGAGCGGCGCATGGTCGAGCTGGCGGCATCCGCCTCCGTGAACGCCGCCGCCACTCCGCGCCTGGAGATCTACCCGCGCGACCTGCCGCTGGTCCGGGCGCTGCGGCTCACCCAGGCCGGGCTCGTCCGCTGGATTCCGGGCGTACCGGAGGGGCGGCAGCCCGGCCTGACGGGCGAGGACGTGCACGAGCGGGTGCGCGCCCGCTTCCCCGAGCTGGTCGTGGTCGACGGCCGGGGCGGCGCCTCCCACGAACTCCCGACGGGCGGCCCGCTCACCAAGGCCCTGCGCGACGCGGGCTTCGAGCTGTCGCTCAACACGCGCGAGGACACGGGCACGCTGCGCTACCTGCCGACGCGGGTGGACGACGCGTCCAGCTACCTCACGACGGGCGCGTGGCGCCAGTCGACGCGTACGGGTGCGGTGACGCGGTACGCGGACGACCCGCAGCTCGCGGGCGCGGTACGCGCGGAGGAACGGCTGCTCGCGTCGGCCCGCCGGGACGGGTACCGGGTGCTGACCGTACGGCAGCAGCTGGTACGGGACGCGGTGCGGGAGCTGGGCGCGGAGCGGCTGGGCGCGGGGGCGGTGTCGGTGACGGAACTGTTCCTGGAGGCCCTGCACGCGCAGGTCACGCCGGGTACGAAGCCGACCTGGGAGACCTTGCTCAAGGCGGACGCCGCCGAGCCGGGGTCCAAGGGTGCCGTGAAGTTCGCGGAGTACGTGCGGACGGCGTGGGGCGCGGTGGAGCCCCGGGTGGCGGAGTTGCTGGGCGACGGGGGTGGCGGTGGTGGCGGGGTCGGTCCTGTTGGCCCTGCCAGTCCTGTGCTGCTGACGGAGGCCGGGGTGTTCGCGCGGTACGACGCGATGGGCGTCCTGGACCGGCTGGCGTCGGCGGCCCGGCGGGGCGGGCGGGGGCTGTGGCTCCTGGTCCCGCAGAGCGACCCGTCGCGTGAGCCCCGGCTCGGGCAGGTGGCCGTGCCGTACCAGGCCGGCCTGGGGGAGTGGATTCAGCTTCCGGACACGTGGGTGGGCAACGCCCATCGCGGGTCCGGTGAGGGCGAGGGCATGGCGAGTGCCAGTGCCGGTGGTGTCGAGGGAGACGTCAAGTGATCGACCGCAAGGCTCTGTTGAACGACCTGAAGCAGCAGGTCAAGGCGGTCGAGATCGACCTCGGGCGCCAGGTGAAGGCGCTGGGGGAGGTCGGTGCCCGGCTGAAGGCCGAGTACGACCAGGCGCGCAAGCTGGGGCGTACGGCGGCGACATGGACCTCATGGCTGGACGAGCGGGTCACGCAGGTCGCGGTGGCGTGGGTGCTGGGGACCGTGTTCGTACGGTTCTGCGAGGACAACCGGCTGATCCCGGAGCCGTACCTGACGGGGCCGGACGGTGACCGGCGGGAGCTGGCGGAGTCTCGGTACGACGCGTATGTGGAGTCGGACGAGGACCCGACGTACCGGGGCTGGCTGGAGAAGGCGTTCGAGGAGCTGGGGCAGGGCCAGGCGGGTCGGCTGCTTTTCGACAAGCGGCACAACCCGCTGTATCAGGTTCCGCTTTCGCATGACGGTGCGCGGGAGCTGGTCGAGTTCTGGCGGGGGAGGGATGAGGCGGGTGTCCTCATCCACGACTTCACGGACCCGCTGAACGAAGACGGCACGGAGGGCTGGGACACGCGGTTCCTGGGCGACCTGTACCAGGATCTGAGCGAGGCTGCGCGGAAGACGTACGCGCTGCTCCAGACGCCGGAGTTCGTGGAGGAGTTCATCCTCGACCGGACGATGAACCCTGCGGTGCGGGAGTTCGGGTACGAGGAACTGAAGATGATCGACCCCACGTGTGGGTCGGGGCACTTTGTGTTGGGGGCGTTTCGGCGGTTGCTTCGGCTGTGGGGGGAGGGGCAGCCGGGGCGTGATGTGCATGAGCGGGTAGCGGCTGCGCTGAATTCCGTGCACGGGGTCGACATCAACCCGTTCGCTGTGGCCATTGCTCGGTTCCGTTTGCTGGTTGCGGCTATGGCGGCGGGTGGTGTGAGAACGCTGGTGGAGGCGGCGAACTACGAGTGGCCTCTGCGTTTGGCGGTAGGCGACTCGCTGATCAAGTCGCGTCGCTCCCAACAGGGAAATCTGTTTGGTGGGGTAGACGAGGATTTCGTGGACGAGCTGGCCGAGTTCAAGTACGCCACGGAGGATTTGCACCAGTACCCGGAGATTCTTCGGCCGGGGCGGTATCACGTGGTAGTGGGGAACCCGCCTTACATCACAGTGAAGGATAAGAAGCTAAACGATTTGTATCGAGATCTTTATCCAGCGTGTGCGGGTGCATACGCACTGTCGGTTCCCTTCGCCCAGCGGTTCTTCGAATTGGCCACGCGCGGAGATGCCGAGGGTCGAGGTTACGGCATGGTCGGGCAGATCACCGCTAACTCCTTCATGAAGCGCGAGTTCGGCACGAAGCTCATTGAGGGCTTCTTTGGGCATGCGGTCGAATTGACTGAAGTCATCGACACCTCCGGCGCTTACATCCCCGGGCATGGCACGCCGACGGTCATCCTCGTCGGCAAGCAGAGGGGCGGAGGCGGCCGGTCGCCGGTGATCCGGACCGTCCGCGGTGTGCAGGGAGAGCCTGCTGCGCCTGAGAATGCCGAGGACGGACTTGTCTGGAAGGCCATCGTGGATCAGATCGACAAGCCAGGCTCGCCGGGTCGGTGGGTCTCGGTGGATGACCTGGAGCGGGGGCGATATTTCGGTAAGCAGCCATGGATTTTGGCCGATGGCGGTCTTGAGATGGTTGAGCAATTGGGGAAAAAGTCTACCAGCGTACTCGGTTCGCATAGTGATGCTATCGGGCGGAGTACACACACCGGTATGGATGACGCCTTTTACCTGCCCGAGGTAGCGGCGCATACGTTGTCGCTGGGTTCCTCCTGTGTGCCTGTTGTGCTCGGAGACGGCGTTCGAGACTATGAGATCGATGCGCCGATTTTCACCTTCTTCCCTTATGACTCACGGGGAAATGTGCGTCAGCTCAGTGCTCGGGAGAAGCGTTTCCTGTGGGGTAATCGAACTGGACTTCGTCGGCGTATGGATTTTGGGCAGACGCCCGCTGAGCGTGGTTTGCGCTGGTTTGATCACAGCATGTTTTTCCCGAATCGTTACGCGGCCCCCCTTGGTCTGGCTTTTCCGTTTGTGTCAACGCATAATCATTTCGTACTGGATCGCGGCGGAAAAGTCTTCAAGCAGACCGCGCCGGTGATCAAGTTGCGGGAGGGGGCGAGTGAGGAGGAGTACCTGCAGTTGCTCGGGCTGCTCAATAGCTCTACGGCTGGGTTCTGGCTCCGGCAGGTCAGCCATGATAAGGGGCGACCTGGTGCGGACGTAGCGGGAGCTGATGAACCGTGGGAGCACCGGTTCGAGTTCACGGGAACAAAGCTTGAGGAATTCCCGCTTCCTTCTGAGTTCCCTTTGAAACTGGGGATTGCTCTGGACAGCCTTGCTCGGGATCTGGCTGCCACGAGCCCCTCCGCTATCGCCTCCGGCAGTGCGCCTACTGCGACTGTGCTGCGTGAAGGGCGTGAGAAGTGGGAGGCCATCCGTGGCCGCATGATTGCCACGCAAGAAGAATTGGATTGGCAGGTCTATGCTCTCTACGGTCTGCTCGACCAGGAGATCATTGCATCCACTGAGGACCTTCCTGTGGTGAACCCTGCTGAACGGGCCTTCGCTATTGTGCTGGCCCGCAAGAGGGAGCGTGGCGAGGTCAACACGTCGTGGTTCGGGCATCACAATCACAAGTTTGAGCCCGTCACCGATATCCCCTCCCACTGGCCAGCCCCCTACCGCGAGATCGTCCAGAAGCGGATCGACGCCATCGAGTCGAACCGCGCCATCGGTATGGTCGAGCGCCCCGAGTACAAGCGGCGCTGGGCCACCGAGGGCTGGGACGCGCTCCAGGAGAAGGCCCTCCGCTCCTGGCTGCTCGACCGTATGGAGAACCGTGACCACTGGTTCGACGAGAACGGTCAGCCCGCCATCCTCACCCTGGCCCGTCTCACCGACGCGCTCTCCCGTGACGAGGACTTCGTCTCCGTCGCCAAGCTCTACGCGCCCCGCAAGGAACTCGCGAAGGTCGTCGCCGAGCTGATCAGCGACGAGCACGTGCCGTTCCTCTCCGCCCTGCGCTACAAGCCCGCCGGCATGAAGAAGCGCGCCGACTGGGAGGAGGTGTGGGACCTTCAGCGCAAGGAGGACGTCGCGCCCGACGAGCCCGCCAAGCGGAAGATCCGGGACTCCATCCCCGTGCCGCCGAAGTACACCTCGGCCGACTTCCTTCGTCCCTCCTACTGGAGGGCACGCGGCAAGCTCGATGTACCCAAGGAGCGGTTCATCTCCTACGGGCAGACCAACGCCGCCACTCCCGAGCTGTACGGGTGGGCCGGCTGGGACCACCGGGAGCAGGCGCAGGCCCTCGCCACGTACTTCACCAACACCGCGCTGTCCACCGAGGAAATCACGCCCTTCCTCGCCGGCCTGCTGGAACTCCAGCCGTGGCTGTCCCAGTGGCACGGCGAGTTCGACGTGCTCTACAGCGGCTCCCCGGCGGACTTCTTCGCCGCATACCGCCAGCAGAAGCAGGGCGAGCACGGCCTCACCGACGACGACCTCCGTAACTGGCGTCCCCCGGCCGCGACCCGAGGTCGTCGCGCAGCAGCGAAGCCGTAGTCAGGAGTAGTTCGACGTCGGTCGGTTTGGGGGCCACCCGGGGCGGGCGCGGGTGGCCTCTTTGCTGCATGCGCAGTTCCGCCCACACGGTTTTGCCCAGGGCGGCATGGCGAGGGGCGACACCCCAGTCGTCTGAAAGGGCGGCGACGAGGAGCAGGCCCCGGCCCGACTCGGACAGCGAGTCGGTCACCCCAGGGCTGGACGGAGGCTGCTTCTCGGCGCGGGTGTCGGTCACCTCGACGCGGACGATGCCCTCGCCCAGGACGAGGTGAAGGTGGAAGTCCCGGCCGGGGACATGCCCGTGGCGTACGGCGTTGGCGGCGAGTTCCGCCGTGATGAGGGTGAGCGTTTCGTTGACGTGGGTGGTGTAGGGGTGGCCCCAGTCGTCCAGGCGGTGTGAGACGAGTCGGCGGGCGAGACGGGCACCGCGCGGCGTTGAGGTGAAGCGCATGGTGAACTCGCGTTCGGGTGCGAGGCGTTGTGGCATATGGCCGTTCGGGGGAGTTGCTGACTTCATGGGTAAACGGTCGCGGACTCTGCGTAGCTTTGACCAGGAGCGATGCGCTGACGAGTACGGGCTGTACACGCGGGCGGCGCGCTTGTACGTGGTGGTGGGCGTGACCGGTTCCCGGGCCCTGAGTTGGCCGACCGGGCGGTTGTACGAGGGGAGCTGTGGCATGGACGACGAGGTTCAGCAGCCGGAGTACGAGGTCGGTACGGGCATGCTGTGCGTGTTCGGGAGGCAGTTGAAGCTGTTCCGGGAGCGGGCGGGTATGGACCGCGCGGCGCTCGGGTCGCTGACCGGGTACTCGGCCTCGACGATCGCGTCGTTCGAGCAGGCGAGACGTATCCCGCCGCCGAAGTTCATCGACCAGGCGGATGAAGTGCTGGGCGCGGGTGGGGTGTTGAGCGCGAGCAAGGGGGAGGTGGCTCGGGCTCAGTATCCGGCGTTCTTCCGGGACGCGGCCAAGCTGGAGGCCGAGGCGGTTGAGCTTCATGTGTACGACACTCAGTTGGTCAATGGTCTCTTGCAGACCGAGGAGTACGCGCGAGCGGTGTTTGCCATGTGGCAGCCACTCCTGGACGAGGCGCGCATCGAGCAGAGGGTGGCCGCACGACTGGCTCGGCAGGAGATCTTCTCTCGACGTCCGGCGCCGCATCTGAGTTTTGTGATCGAGGAGGCTGTCCTGCTCCGGCCGCTCGGCGGGGAGGCTGTCTGGCGAGGCCAGTTGGAGCACCTCAGGCTGACCGCGGAGAAGCGCAACGTGGTGATCCAGGTGATGCCGCTGTCCCGGCAGGAACATGCGGGACTCGCTGGCCCGTTCACCTTGATGGAGACCAAGGATGGGCGCAGGATGGCGTACACGGAGGTACAAGGCGACAGCCGTGTCCACACGGAGCGTCTGAAGGTGCGAGAACTTGAGCGTTCGTACGGGATCCTTCGCGCGCAGGCCCACACTCCGACAGAATCACTGGCGTTGATCGAGAAGTTGCTGGGAGAGAGATGAGCGGGGACAAGGCCGGGCCGGACGCTGATGGCCTGGAATGGTTCAAAAGCAGCTACAGCGCCGGTGACGGCGGCCAGTGCGTTGAGGTTGCGGCCGGGATGGGTGCCGTCCACGTCCGCGACTCAAAGGACACAACCCACGCCGCCCTAGCCGTACTACCCACGGCGTGGACCGCCTTCATCGAGTTCGCGGCACTCTGACGAGGGCAGGCCCTCTGGGCAGGCGCGCTTGCTCAGTGGGCCTGTGGCCCACGCCGTCGTCAACGCACCCTTCGCCGAAGGCCCTCCAGACCTTCTCGCACAAGGCGACACTGCCGGCGCCGTCCGACCACAGTTGGGCATGCCAATCCCCGGCGACGACCAGCGCATCATGGAGAACCCAGAAGCCCTTGACAGGCGCGATCTTGACACCAGCCCGACCGTGTCCATACCGACCATCCCGCTGAGGTGGTCGAGTTGGCCCCCCAGCACCCATGGCGGACGGCCGCCTCGCTATCGGCACCGCAGGCAGAGCCGGCCGGCGCGCGCCTCCCTCACCCGCAAGCCACCCGTCGGCGGGAGAGTCGATCACCGGGGCTGTGAGACGGGTCGGGTGTGGCACCCCGGGAGAGACGCCCGAGCCCCCTGGGCCGGGGAGTTGACGTTCCCGCCCGAGGGTAGGGACATGGCAGCGTCGGCGGGGACGGGGGCGGGGCGCGATTTACGCGACAGGGGGTACGGGAGATGCGAGTACGGGTCACTGTGGAGGGCGGGACGCCGGGGGACGCGGACGACCTGCTGAGCTGGCTGCTGAAGGACCCCGACGGGGCGAAGACCCAGCCTTCCCTCACCGGCGGGAGCCCGGACCAGATGGGCACCGGGGAGACCGTTCTGGCAGTCGTCAATACGGCGATCGCCCTCGGCGGGTTCGTCATCACGGCCGCGACCTGGCTGGACGCCCGAAAGGAACGTCGTGCGGAACGGCGGCGACGGCTGCGTATCGAGCGCGAGGGGACCAGAAGGGTCGTCACCCTCGAAGACGCCGACCCGGAACGGATCGAGGAGGCCCTGAGAGCACTGCTCGCAACCGACGGGGACTCGGAGCCGGAGGGACAGTGACCCTGCCCGACATGGCAGGGAGCCGGGCGGTCCTGATCGGCAACGCCTCCGGAGTCAAGAACACCGACCTCGCCGACATGCCGGCTGTCGTGCACAACGTCAGGGCGCTGCGTGCCGCCCTGACCGACGGGACGGTCTGGTCCCTGCCGACGGAGAACTGCGTCGAGTTGCTTTCGCCGGAGTCCAACGAAGTGGTGATGAGAGCGGTCAAGAAGGCCGCGGAGGAAGCCTCCGACACACTGCTTGTCTACTACGCCGGTCACGGTGTGAGGGCCG
The DNA here is from genome assembly GCF_042802995.1 of Streptomyces sp. NPDC057438. NCBI lineage: Bacteria > Bacillati > Actinomycetota > Actinomycetes > Kitasatosporales > Streptomycetaceae > Streptomyces > Streptomyces sp. NPDC057438. The sequence goes on along the minus strand of NZ_JBHVDD010000006.1, from coordinate 40,177 downwards.
GTTCGGACGACTCGCTCTATCTGACCCTGCCCCACATCGAGGACTTCGACGAGGGTCTGCGCTACAACGACCTGCGCTCCCGTCTCCAGCCGCCGACCCGGAAGGGGTGGCGCACTGTCGTCATCCTGGACTGCTGCTACGCGGGCCTGGCCGGTGACGGGCACATGGGCGGGGAGGGCGACAGCAGCGCGGAGTTCGCGAAGCAGGCGGAGGTCGACGGAGTCGGACTGTTCGCGGCCGCCGCGGCGACCCGGAAGGCGCTCGCCCCGCAAGGCGAGCGGCACACAGCGTTCACCGGAGCACTGCTGGACGTGCTCCGGGCGGGAGACCCGAGGGGGCCCGAGTACCTCGGACTCAGCGATGTCTTCACGGCGGTTTCCCAACGCCTCTCCGAGCGTCGCAAGACGCTGCCGCTGCTGCCGGAACCCGAACTCAAGACCAAGGGCCTCGGCTCCCGGATCATCCTTGCCCGCAACGGCTCGTACCGGGCGCCCGGACCAGCCGGAAGCCCGCCGGTGCCGGTACCGATTCCGGCACCGGCACCGGCACCGGCACCGGCGCCCGCGCCAGTTCCTGCGCCGCTCCCACGGGACGAGATCGTCACTCTGTGCCGGGCGCACAAGCTGTCGGTCCGGTCCGATCCGAACACGTCCAAGCGCATCGCCAACAAAGTGCGGGACGACCTGGTCCACGAGAGGAAGGAAGAACTGCTCGCCTTCTACCGTTGGCGCAGAGGCATCGACCCACCGCGTGCGATCGCCGTCACGGACTGGGGTGTGCGTCTCCATTCGGGCATGCAGAGGATGGACATCTCCTGGGCGAGTCTCAGTCGCTACGAGTTCAGGCGACGGGTGGAGCAACCCGCCAGGACTCCCCAGGGCAACGGACCGACGCCGGTCTTCCTCGAAGTCACAGGCCCAGACAGCCGAAAGTTCCTGCTCAGTCAGCCCATATGGCTGTTCGGGGGGCCTTCGGCGAGTGACCTCCTCGGACTACTTCTGGGACTGCGCGCGTTGACGGCTGGGTGAGCGGCGGGAGTCGGCGCGCGTGCGAGTCGGCCTCAGTAGTGGTAGCGGGCCTTGAGGATCTTGACCTCCTTCTCGTCCACCCGGTAGACGAGCTGGTGCTCGTCGTCGATCCGCCGTGACCAGTAGCCGGACAGGTCGCCCTTCAGGGGCTCCGGCTTGTGCCGGGCGCGGGCGATCAGCTGTCTGCGGAGTGGGCGTCGGCGAGGAGTTGTGCCGTGAGTTCCATGCAGCGCATCCGGGCGGGTGAGAAGTCGTAGGGCATCTTGATGGTCGCTGCGGAGGCGCTCATCTGCATGTCTTCCTCCCCCCGGGCACATCGGGACGCTCCTCGTTCGAGCGGTGGCTCCGTAACAGACCTTGGCCGAGAGCGTCTTTGGTGCTCGGCGGGGGCTCGTCCCTTGCCCAGCGTGTGGCGCAGCCCGCGATCCCGCCCAAGGAGGAACCGCGTGGAGCTGATCTCCAGCGCAGAGCGCAACCAGCTCTTTGAGAGCTTCGCGCAGGACGCATTCCACCTGGAGCTGAGGGACGACTACTCCGTCCCCGACGAGGACGGCCCGTTCACGAGCTGGCTCCGCGGCGAGAGCGTCGACTACTCCTACACGGAACCGTGGACGCGGCGCATCAGGCGCGTCACCGGGGAAGGGAAGACAGTCCGACGCGTCCGCGTGATCACCGAGCCCCACACCCCCACATCCAGTGGGGGCACGTCATGACGGTCAACGTTCGGCCAGAGGCGGCCGGCTCCCGGCGGAGGCCGCCTTCCCGGATGACGATCGACATCGCGAGGGGAGCCGACCACACGTCACCGTCACTCACACAGCGAGACCTCAACGGAGCCTACAGAGTCCGGTCCTTGGGGCCCGGAGCTACGGTAAGTTCTTGCCATGAAGCAGGGTAAAGAGGTCGAGAACCCCGAGTCGCGCTTCTCCGCGGTGCTGCTGGCGGCAGCGAAGCTTCCGGGTGTGCGCATCAACAGGGAGGCGTACCTCCGCAGTGCGCTGGCTCGCCACTGCTCCGAGGACGACATCCGAAGAGCGGTAGAAGAGTCTCCCGCTGCGGCGGGCATCGACGTCGAAATTCTCGACAAAGTGGCCAACGACTCCATCCGCTTGGAGACCGCCAAGGTGAGCGCTCTCTCCGCGGCTGCCGGGATACCCGGCGTCCTCGCTCTTCCCGCCACCGTGCCCGCCGACCTGGCCCAGTACTTCGGCCACATGCTGCGTATCGCGCAGAAGCTCGCGTACCTCTACAGCTGGCCCGATCTGTTCTCCGACGACGGCGATGACGTCGATGACGCGACCATGGGAGTACTCACGCTGTTCTTCGGCGTGATGTTCGGCACCCAGTCGGCGAACACCGCTGTGGGGAAGGTCGCGGCGATGATGTCGGAGCAGGCTGCCAAGAAGTTGCCTCAGAAGGCACTCACCAAGGGTCTCATCTATCCCATCGTCAAAAAAGTCGCTGGCTTCCTCGGCGTCAAGATGACAAAGGATTCCTTCGCGAAGAGCGTTTCGAAGGCGATCCCCGTCGTTGGGGCCGTTGTCTCCGGCGGGCTCACCCTTGCGACCTACCTACCGATGGCCAAGAGGCTCAAGAAGCACCTCGCCGGCCTGCCACTGGCGGAACCCTCGCCCCGACTGATGGATGGGGAAGTCGTGGACGGCGAAGTCGTGGAAGACAAGGTGCCTTTCGCCACCCCACGTGCGGAAAAGCACGGCGCAGAGGCAACCGGCGGCAAGCTGGAGGAACCTCAGCCCTGATGCCGCAAGCGCACTCAACTGCTCTCCCGGACCCGCACCGCACTCGGAGACGTGGACGAGGGAATCGCGCTGATGACCGACGTCGTTGAGCGACGGGAACGCAGCCTGGGCCCTGAGCATCCCTTCACGGTGGTGAGCCGACAACTGCTGGACGCCTACCGGTCAGGGCGATGGCGGCCGTAGTGCTTACGGCGGGAAGCGCGGCGCGCGGACGGCGCTGGTCCGGAGCCGGCAGACCCGCGCCGCGTGCCGGAGACCGGCTGCGGCACGGGTCGCACCCTCGCCCACCTCGCTGAGCACACGGCATCGCCGCCAGGTGTGTCTATCTGTCTGCCGTGACGTCGGGAACGGTGGCCGCGTGATCAGCCCAACGGCAGACGCTGTGGGGCGACGTCGTCGCCGTCGGCCGGTGAGCGGACGATTCCCGTGGGATCAGGAGAGGTGAGTCCGGCCAGGAGGGCGGCTGTGGCCGGGGCCTCGGCGGCGCCGATGGCCTGCTGGATGCGCAGCGCTTCGCCTACCCGTTCACGAGCGGTTTCGAGGTCGCCGATCGCTTCGGCGGCCCGGCCCAGCCCGGCCAGTGCCTCCGCCTCTTCGAAAGGGCTGCCCAGACTGCGGGCGATGTCCAGGGCGGATGCGTGCGCGACCGAGGACGCCGCAGGCCGGCCGACGGACAGTTCGAGTTTGCCCAGGGAGTTGTTCGTCGCGGCCAGGCCCAGACGTTCGCCGAGTTTGCCGTAGAGGTCGTACGCCTCGGTGAGGCGCTGCCTCGCCTCGGTCGGCCGGTCGGTGCCCAGCAACAGGTCGGCGAGTTCCTTCAGCGCGCACGCCATGCCCAGCTCTTCACCGATCGCCTCGAAGAGCGTGAGGGACGAGGCGAAGGCGTCCTCCGCCTCGCCGTGCCTTCCGAGTTTGTGCAACGCGGCGCCATAGTCGATGAGAAGTTCCGCTTCCAGGGAACGGTCGGCGAGCCTGATGGCCAGTTTCCTGGCCTTGGCGAGCAGTTCGGCGGATTCCTCGTAGCGGCCCATCAAGCGCAGGACGCTGCCCAGCTTGGTCGTCGTCTGCGCTTCGACGAGAGCGATCCCCAGCTCCTGGGAGAGCGCGAGCGCCTTGCCGAGGGCGTCCTGGGCCTTGTCGTAGCGGTCCATGAAGTACCAGGTGTTGCCGAGGTTCTTGAGTGCCGTGACCCGGCCCAGGACGCTGTTCAGCTCCTCGTGGAGCGCGAGCGCCCTGGTGAGCTGCCGCTCGGCCTCCGGGTAGTCGTCCCGGAAGTAGGCCAGGGTGCCGAGTTCGATCAGCGCGTTCGCCGTGCCCGGCCGGTCCTCCGCGGCGCGGCTCAGTTCCAGCGCCTGGCGGAACCGGTTCGCGGCGTCGTCACTTCTGCCGGTCAGGTAGCACACCGAGCCCTGTTCGAGCAGGGCGGCGGCCTGACCGTGCGCGTCGCCCGACGCGGAGAATGCCTTGAGGGCGGCCGCCGTGGCCTCCTCGGCCTGTGGGTACTCGCCGTGGTTCCGGTGGGCGCTGCCGAGTTCGAGCAGGGCGGCGGCCTCCGCGACCGGATCCTCGAGGGCCCGTGCCGCCGAGACCGCGTCCCCGTGCAGCCGAGCCGCGACGTCCCACGGACCGCTCAGCCGCAGATGCTGCGCCATGGCGGCGGTCAGGGTGACCACGCGTGACGGGTCGTCCGAGGCGGTACGCAGGCAGGCGAGCAGATTGCCGCGTTCCGTCGCCATCCACGCCAGCGCCGCCTTGCGGTCCGCGAGCGGCGGCAGATCGTCACGTTCACGGGTAGTGAGGGCGGCCGACACGAGTGCGGGCGGGGGCGAGGCCGCCGCCTCCCGGAGCAGACGGTCGGCGTCGAGGGCGGCGTCCCGGAAGTAGTCGAGCAGCCGGTCCACCGCATTCCGCCGGAGGTTCGGGTCCCGGTCCTGGTTCAGGCCGCGCAGGTACTCGGCGATCAGGTCGTGGAGTTCGTAGCGGCCGAGAATGTGTTCGTCCAGCAGGTTGTCGTCGTAAAGGGCCTCCATCTGCCGGGTGGTGTCGCGCGGTGTGCCCGCCGTGAGCGCGGCGCCCGCGTACGCGTCCAGGTCCGGGCCCGGATGCAGCCCCAGCATCGTGAAGAACTCCTGCCGGGCAGAGGGCAGGGCCCGGTAGGACAGTTCGAAGGCGGCCGCGACCTCGACGTTGCGGACGCGCAGCGCCGCTAAGCGGTTCACCCCGTCACGCATCTCCGCCACCAGACGTTCGACGGTGAGAGCCTTCCGGTTCCTCACGCGTGCCCCGAGCAGGGTGATGGCCAGCGGAAGGTACCCGGCCAGCTCCATCAGTTCGCCCACCGGACTGCCCTGCGGCAGCGGACGCTGGGCGGTCCGGCGGAACAGGCGCTCCGCCTCGTCCGGTGGCAGCACGTCCAGGGCGATCGTCACCGCGTCGAGTCCGGTCATCCGGTGCCGACTCGTCACCAGCACCAAGGACGAGGGCGAGCCCGGCAGCAGGGGGCGGATCTGGGTGTCGTCCGACGCGTTGTCCAGCACCAGCAGCACCTTGCGATCGGCCATCACGCTTCGCCACAGCGTTGCCCGCTGCTCAAGGGTGCTCGGCAGTCCTCCTGGCGGGACACCCACCGCGGTCAGCAGCTGCGCCAGCGCTTCCGCCGGCAGCACGGGCGGCTCGTTCGAGAAGGCGTGCAGATTCACGAACAGCTGACCGTCGGGAAACCTGTTCCGCAGCGCGTGACCGGCGTGCGTGACGAAGGCCGACTTGCCCACGCCCGGTTTGCCGTCCACCGCGTGCACGGCGATCACCCTGTCCTGAGCCCTCGCCGTCCGTACCGCATCGGTGAGTGACTGGAGTTCACGCTCACGGCCGGTGAAGTGCGGTGTGTCCCGTGGCAGTTGATTGCGTGGCGGTATCTGCGAGGTGATGTCGGCCGCGGCGGAGAGACTCTCCAGGGCATCGAAGAGACCGAGCACGTACGCGCGGCGGGGGTTCGAGACCCCCTTCGGCTCCCCGATGACCTTCAGGCAGTGGTCGACGTAGTTCTCCACCAGCGACCGGTCGAAGGCACGCTTCCACTGGCCGCGCTCGATCGCCGAGATCGTGGCGTCCTTTCTGCCGGTCGGTTCCTCCAGGTCGACCTGCCGGAGCCCGGCCTCGCGGCGCAGCCGCGCCATCTCAAGGCCCAGCGCCCGCTTCTGCGGATCGATCATGTCCTGTCCTCCTGTCGTCGCCCTTCCAGTGGATTCCAGCGCGACGATCGCCGCCACACCACGCCCACCTGCAAGAACGTCCATCTCTTTGTCGTCGGTTCCGGAGTTCGGCCAAGGACGGCGGCCTGGAACGCACGCTGAGCCCGTACACGCGATTCAGCTCCAGGCCGCCCGGCAGGGAGCGCGGACAGGCAGCGAGAACGGCGAAGAGAATGACAGCGCAACCGCGTACCGAACACGAGCCCTACGGCCCCGGCACACTGCGGTCGTACCTGTTCCTCTGCACGATGTGGGCGCCGGCCCGAGGTGGTGTGCCCGCGTTCAACCGTCTGTTCGCGACCGCGATGGCGGAGGCCGGACACCGCACCGCATGCCTGGTCGAGAGTGCCACCGCGCAGGAACACGAGGACGCGCGGCGGTGCGGTGTGAAGCTGCTGACCGCTGAGATGACCCCGGCCGGGCCGGACTTCCTGCTGCGCTCCACCTCCGCCGTCGACTTCGGCGCCGACGTGGTGGTGGGGCACGACCGGTTCAGCGGCTGCGAGGCGTGGGCCTACGCCCGCAAGTACGCATCCGCGCAACTGGTGTACATCGCTCACACCGTGCCCGCGGAGATCGAGCGCTACAAGAACACGGGGGAGGCCACGTCCCGGATCGAGGAGCGGGAGCGGATCATCCGAGGGGTCGCCGCGGAGGCCGACGTCGTGGCCGGCGTCGGGCCGCGGATCGCGCGCTGCACGGACGACCTGCTCGCCGGGGAGGACATCACGGGCGTCAGCGGCGTCGTCCGCCTCGATCCCGGCCTCATCACGCCGCCGACTCCCACTTCCCGGCGTCCGCCCGCCATGCGGCACGTGCTGGTGCTCGGGCGCACCGAGGACATCGGCCTCAAGGGGCTGGACATCGCCGCACGCGCCGTCGCCGACGTCCCCGTGCTGCCCGGACCGCCCCTGACGCTCCTGGTCAGGGGTGCTTACGCCGAGGAGTGCGACGGACTGCACAGGACTCTTGTCAAGGTGTCCCGGCTGGCCCCGGAACGCATCGACGTCCGCCCCTACACCGTCGACCCGGCCGAACTCCGGCGGGACCTCGCCCGTTCCGCCCTGTGCCTGATGCCCTCCCGCGTCGAAGGCTTCGGCTTGGTGGCACTGGAGGCGATCGCCGCGGGTACGCCGGTTCTGGTGAGCGGGAGCAGCGGTGTCGCCGAGCTGTTGCGCGAGGTGCTCGGGCGCAGCGCGGAGCCGATGATCGTGGAGATGTCCGGCGACGAGAAGACCGACGTACGCCGCTGGAGTGGTGAGATCGCGAGGGTCACCTCGGACCTCGTCGCCTCCTTCAAGTACGCCGAGGACGTACGGACGCGCCTGGCCGGGCGGCTCGACTGGCGAGCGACCGCCCGTACTCTGGCCGACGCCGTCGGCCGTGCCGCAGCCGCCGCTCGCCCCACCCTCCTGGCACGTCCTTCCTGACCCGCGCGCGAAAGCGTGACGCGGGGTCAGGGTGCCCGAGATGCGGGTATGTACCCCACCGAAACCGGCGTACCGGGGGAGGCGGCGGAGATGCTGTCGGTGATGGTCAACATCGCGGTCGGGCTCGTGACCAGCGTGATCAGCGGTAGCTGCGTCTGGTTGTGGCAGCGTGGCAAACACGCGCGCGCACTGCGGCGCAAGGAGACGTTCTTCGGGATCACACCGGGCGGGGAGTGCCTGATCGTGATGAACGACAAGTACGACAGGCCCGGCAGTGCGGCCCATCGGGACGTGCGGGCGATGATCGAGGTGGCGACACTGGCGAGCGACTTGGGCTGCCAGGTGTCCGTGGAGTCGAGCAAAGCCTTCCGCGCGAGCAACGACGGCCGGACCGAGTTCTGTATCGGAGGCCCGTGGAGCGGCTCCAATCAGCGCACGGGCGGCCACTTGACCGCCCATGTTCCCGGAGTCGCGTGGCATCCGTACGGTCCCGGACCGGACTGCAACGCGATCGAGGTCGGGGGCGACCGGTTCCTGTGGGACCGAGGCAACGAGGAGTACGCGCTCGTCGCCAAATTCACCCCGCCGGAGTCGACCAGTCCGGTGTTCCTGGTCTGCGGACAGAGTTCGCTGGCCAATCACGCCGCGGTCCACTTCCTCAAACGTACTCATCCGGAGCTGGCGAGGGCCGTCGCATCGATCGACCGGTTCTGCATCCTCGTGCGGGTCTCGTCCATCGCCACCTACGGCTTTCAGCGCACCGGCCTCGAACGCGACGTCACCGCGGCTGCCTTCGCCGCCGCGGTGTGACCGCGTGTCGCCTCACCCTGTCCCACTCAGCGGCCTCCTACGCCGAACTCGTCCGCTTCCACGCTCCCGGTCGAAGCCAGCGAGGCGTCCCGCATCTTCCACATCCCGACGAGCGGCGGGGTCGGCCTGACCGCGTAGTCGGGTGCGACGAAGTGCATGCCGCCGTCGGGCCACAGGGCGAGGTACGAGGTGGCTTGCCGCCGTGCAGCAGGTGCGGTGCCGGGGGGGACTGCACCGATGACGGTCACGGGCGCCGGGTCGGGGCCCGTCCACTCGGCGGTGAAAAACTCCGGCTCGGTCCCCAACTGCTGGGTGATCGCCGAGCGGAAGTGCGCGATCGACTCCTCGACGCCGGCCCGCGAGGAGAACTTGCGACCGATGTACGTGGGTACTTCCCGGTGCTGTCGACGGCGGTTCCCGAAGAGTGGCACTGTGTCCTCCGATGACGTGAGTGCGTGACGGACAGCGTGTGACGGTCGGCCGCAGCGGCGGCGGCCCAGCACCGCCGCCGACCGCGGGACGAGTGGGGTGAGGCTGTCGTCAGCCCGCCACGACACGGACGTGGGGATCGGCGGCGTTGAACGCGTCGGCGACCTTGGTGATCAGTTTCCGGGCGTGCATGCCTCCGGTGAGACCGTGCGGTGCGTAGAGCTCCACGGAGCGCGTCGTCCCCCGGTCCCACACGTACATGTGGACCGCGGTCCCGTTGCCCTGACCGCCACCACCGAATTTGGGGACGAACACCCCCACCATGAAGTCGGGCGGGTTGTCGTCCAGGCTCGAGAACGGTGAGTCGTCGGTCGGGGTGAAGTAACCGCTCTGGTCGTTGCCCATCACTTTCGCCGCCGCGCCACCGAGCATGGAACCCACGCCCCGTGCCTTCTGAGCTCCGACACGGAACACTTCAGCGCATTGCTTCAAGGTGAGCGAGGTGTTCAGTTGCGTCTGCTTGCTTCCCATGTACCGGCCTCTCCTTCGTGTACGGCTCTCCAGCAGCCCCTGACCCGTGCGAAGCCATGACGGGCGTGCAGGAAACGGCGCCGCGAGGGGGAGGGACCGACCGCCGACCACCCTTGACGCCCCATCGCCCCGGGCAACACCAGCCCCCGCCCCTCGCGACGGAAGAAGCGTATGGGCGGCGTGGGGGCCTCAGTCTTCGTTGCCTGTTGCCAAATCAACCGGCTTTCGTGCAACCCGCGCAGCGCAGCGCAGCCGTCACGCGGGCATGCAACTCCCGCATGCCGGGGCGAGCGTGTCGACGGCGCAACGACACGGCGAGCATGTGGAGCTGGGTGCGGACGACGTGGGAGCACAGCCCCTCGGAGTCCTTCAGCAGGCCGTCCACCACCGGGGTGACGGCGCCCAGTTCGCCGGCGGCTGCGAGGCCGAGCGCGAGCCGAGCGGTGAACAGGGAACGGAGCCTGGTCACTCGAACCGGTAACCGACCCAGGCCGCTGCGGATCATCGCGGCAGCCTCGTCCGGTCGCCCGAGGTCGTACAGGCACCAGCCGCCCACCAACTCACCGAGATCCGGGGTGCACTCCGAGCCGATGAGCAAGGTGGTCGGCCGAGGGTTGGCTTCCCGGCTCGTTCCGTCTCCGCTTCCCCTGCTCACCGCGAGGCTGGTTACGGTGGCTGCCTGCAGCAGTTCACCTGCCCGGTCCAGGGCAGCCGCGCAGAGGTCTTCGCTCCCAGCCAGTGCCAGGCCCTGAGCCTCCCGGAAGGCGGCCAGTGCTTGGATGCGTGGGCTGTCCTTCCCTCGCCTGCCGGCCTCGACGGCGTACTCGGTGACACTTCGCGCGTCCCCCTGGTACAGAGCCAGGCCGGCCCTGCGGATCAGGGTGTGGTCGGCGAGATCGAACGCGCCGGCTTCGATGGCCAGAGACTCGGTGCGTGCGATCCACCGCTCCGCCTGTGACGGATCCCCTGATTCCTGCGCCATCCATCCCGCGAACTCGCAGTAGAACGCGAGCAGTTCCAGGTACTGACGGCGAGCCGTGGGAGTCCGCGCGGCTTGGGCCAGGGTTGCCAGCAGATGGATGGAGCCGTCCGCCAGCCGGAGGACCGACATCGGCGACACGCGCTGCGCGAGGCGACGCAACTCGACCAGATGGACGGCGAAGTGGGTAGCGGACCGTGTGTCGTCCTCTTCGTCCGCCGCCGGCAACGCCACCGGGCAGAAGGCCGAGGTCCGAGGCGGGTGGGAGTCGTCGTGTGTATCCGGCAGTTCTTGTGCCGCGCTCGGTTGCCGGACGGACACAGAGGACGAGGAAATTCGACGAGCAGGTGACGGCAGCAAGCCGGAAAGTTCCCCGTTGGCGCCCAGCGCCGTGTCGCAGAGTCGGGCCAGTTGCTGGCTCGCCTCCCGTTTCCCCGACTCGACCCGGCTCAGGAAGGAGGGCGAGTAGTGGACGAGGCAGGAGAGTTCGGACAAGGACAGTCCGGCTCGTATGCGGTGTAAGTGAAGTGCTTGCCCGAAGGGGACTGACGGCACGGCGGTACTCCTGCTCACGGCGGTGAGTCAGGACGGTATCGGTTGAACTGGCTACTTGTCCGCCGATTCCCGGTGAATCCTGGTTGCGGATGACGCGCGGCACGCGGATCCGTCACGCCCTCTACGGATCCGCGTGCACTCCGAGACCATCAGGGCATTCGCCCGAGCATGGCGTCGACCTCGTCGACCAGCCGCTCCAGGTCGGCCGGCGCGTACCTGTGGTGCAGCCGCAGGCTCTGGTGACTGCTCAGCTTCGCGATGGCCGGAGGCAGTTCATGCTCCTGCGGTAGATTCGCGTTCAGCAGGACCGGGACCACCCGCACCCCGCTGTGGAACGCCTGAAGGATCTCCCTGCGCACCCAGTCGGCCGGATTGCGCAGACGCGGCTTGCCGTAGCGGTCGGCAGCGTCGAGCCAGCGCGGACCGATCACCGCCAGCAGTACCGAGGAATCCTTCACCGCGTTCAGGATGGCGTCCGCGAAGTCCTCGCCGGGAAGGATCGACCGTGGGGCGCGGAAGACCGACTCCGGCCCGAAGCGAGCGCACAGCGCGGAGTCGATCAAGGCCGCGCCGAACGGCTCGTCGCCGGTCCGGTAGCTGATGAAGATGCGTGTCGAGGGTTGGCCGGCCTGCTGCCGCCGGTCCACCGAAGCGGGGGTGTCAGTGCTCATGACGGGATCGAAGCGCAAGCCGGTGGGTGAAAAAAACGGCCTCGAGGTGAAAACGGGCCGCTCCCTCGGGCGGCATCCCGCTCCGGCTCTCACAGTTCCCCCCGGCTTCGCCGCCACCTGGCAGGAGTTCCGTTCGGGCCTGCGCCAGGTCCACACGGCCGCTGCACTCGCGCTGGGCGATGACCGCGAAGCGGAGATCGAGGCACTGCGGTCGGTGGCCCAGAACCCGGTCTTCGATCTCTTCGGCCCCCGGGACGGCTGCACCGACGTGGAACGGGGGCGATGGCTCGCGGACCGGGTCGCCCGGGGCGTGCAGCAGGCCCGTGACACCGTTCCCTCGGTCGCCCCTGGCGGCCTGGGCGGTGCAACGGGCCAGGCCCTGGTGCTCTGGTGCCTGCATGTCGTTCTGGGTATCCCGCTCGATGAACTCGCCGCCGCTCAGGACGGCGACATCGATCCCCCACTGCAAGGGCGGGACCTGGCTCAGAAGATCGAGGGCCGGATGTGGCTCAGCGCCAGACCGACCGGCAGGGCGGAGCCCGGCATCGTCACCCTGTACCACGAGGTTCAGGCCGCGCTCCGGGACCGCTTTCCCACCAGGGAAGGCGGTGCGGACGCAGAGCTCGCCCATGCCCACTTCGGCTACGAATGGCGCCGCCTCACACGCCTCGGCTGGGAACACGAACGCGATCTGCTGACGTTGCTGAGCACTCTCGCCCCCGACCCGCTGCCCGTCTCCTTCCTCGCCGGTGCATGGGGCCCGCTCCCCGGCCCCCTGCGCGACCTGGGGACCAGCACGCACCTGATGGCCCTGGCCCTGCGTCGGCTGCTCGACCGCGGTCTGCTCCTGGTGACCTCTCGGGAGGACAACCGGCTGGTCGGCATCCCTGTGCTACTGCACTCCTTGCCCGCGGAAGCCCTGGAGGCGGGACAGCGCCGCCGCTGGGCCAATATCGCCCTGCGTTTTCTCGGCGTGGCCCTGCGGGAAGACACCCACGACCACGACTCGTGGTCCGAGTGGCGTGATGCCCGGCCCCATGTGCTGCACCTGGTCGACCTGGCCGAGGAGTACGGCGAAGGACTCCAGGAGGCCGCCGACCTGATGGACCGCCTGTCCGTCTTCCACCGGGTACGCGGGGATGACCAGGACGCCTTGTCGGCGGCCCGCCGCGCCCTGCGCCTCTACGAAGCGGCGGGGAACCCCGGGCCCGTCAAGCACGCCACGTACCTCACCAACTACGCGATGGCCGTGCGCGTCGTCGACGGCCCTGCCGCAGCTCTGGAGCCCGTCGAACGTGCGCTCGTCATCGAAGCGAATCGGTCCGACGCCGACCACGCCCAGACACTCAACCTGTACGCCTCGATCCTGGAGAGCGCCGGACGACTCCCGCAGGCCGACGAGGCGTACCGTCAGGCCCTCGCCATCGCTCGTGACGTCCACGAGGACACCGCCGCCGAAGAGGACGCCGAGTCGCTCGCCATGGTGCTCAACGACTACTCGGTGCACCTGCTGCGTCACGCCCCCGAGCAGGGCACCTCGGCACGTGCCGTAGCCGCTGACGTGCTGCGGATGCTGGACGAGGCCGAGAACGTTTCCCGGCCCGGGGGCTACGGCACAGAGCAGATCATGTTGAACCGAGCCGATGCCCTGCGTCGACTCGGTCGTCTCGAGGACGCCCGTGGGGTGCTCGAACGGCTCGTCGCCCTGTGCGAGGACTGGGACGAGCCCACGATGTTGCTGTTCGCCGCTCTCGTAGCCCTGGCCGAAGTCCTCTCCGACCTGGGCGACTCCCGTCACGAGGAGGTTCTGCGCCGGGCGCATGAGGTCGACGATCTCCTCACGGTTTCCTGACCGGCTCCAGAGGTGTTCACCGGGCCCCCGCCCTTACGGATGTTCCCCTACGATCTGATCAGTGAGGGACGAGCCTCGGGCAGGGGCGGCAGGTGAACGAAGCGATAGGAGAGCGCCGTGTTCGGCTCAGAGCTTGACGACGACCATGCGGTCGGCGCACAGGCTGCGCATGTCGTCCTCGTCCGACGTGAACACGGTGACCGGACCGGGTTGTCGCAGGTCGACAGCGGCGAGGGCCGCGTCGATCGCGTAGTTGTGACCGTGCGGCCCCACCTCCGTCGGAAGGCCGGTCACCGGCTCGACGCGGATCTGGCCGGTTCCGCCTCGGCGATCTCCCTGTACTCGGACGCCCACGACCGCACCGCCTCGTGCAGCCGCTCCCGCTCTCGCCGGCGCTCTATGGCGTGCGTGACATGGCGGCTGAAGTCGCCGGGCCTGATCGGGCAGCCGGCCGACAACGGACATCCCGCATGATCGAGTACAAGCGGTGGCGGAGGCCACCAGATGGAGAACGTGACCGGTAATGGCACAGCAGCCGCCCCTCCTCCGCGATGTCATCGACATCAAGGAATCCATCTCCACGTCGGACTTCGTGCTCTCCCTCGCCGAGGCGACGACACCCGAGGGTGCCCAGCACGCGCTCAAGGACTACGTCGTCACCGAGCGGCTGCTGGAGAACTTCGACGAGGCGCTGGCCCTCATCAAGTCCGCGCTGGACGGACACCGCTCCAAGGCGGCCTATCTGCACGGCTCGTTCGGTTCCGGTAAGTCGCACTTCATGGCCGTGCTGTACGCACTGCTCAGCGGCGACCCGGCCGCCCGCTCCCGCACCGAGTTCGACCCGGTGCTGACCAAGCACGAGTGGTTGAGCACGGACGGCAAGAGGTTCCTGCTCGTGCCGTACCACATGCTCGGCGCGAAGGCACTGGAGCAGCGCGTCCTCGGCGGGTACGTGCACCACGTCAAGAAGCTGCACCCGGCGGCGCCGACCCCGCAGGTGTACCGGACCGACTCCCTCTTCGCGGACATCCGCGCCATGCGCGCCAATATGGGCGACGAGGCCGTCATCCGTGGGCTCGGCACCGGCGTGGACGACGATGACGAGGACGAGTGGGGCGAGGGCTTTGCCTGGACCCCGCAGCTCCTGGACACCGCGCTCGCCGCCGAGGAGAACCACGAGGCGGGCACCGCGCTCAACCTCACCAACCCCTCCACCCCGGCCGAGCTGCGGGCCAAGCTCGTCAATGACGCGGGCACCACCCTCCTCCCCGGCTTCACCAGGAACGCCGCCGAGGACGAGCACGGCTTCATCTCGTTGGACGCTGGTCTGTCCGTCATCGCCGAGCACGCCAAGTCGCTCGGCTACGACGGGCTCATCCTGTTCATGGACGAGCTGATCCTGTGGCTGGCCACCCTCATCCACGACCAGAAGTTCGTGGCCCGCGAGGCCAGCAAGATCACGAACTTCGTGGAGGGCGGCGACGCCCGCCGCGCCATCCCCGTCGTGTCGTTCATCGCCCGCCAGCGTGACCTGCGCGAGCTGGTCGGCGAGGAGGTGTCCGGCGCGGCCGAGTCGTCCATCCAGGACACCCTGAACCTGGCCTCCGGCCGGTTCGACAAGATCACCCTGGAGGACCGCAACCTCCCGCAGATCGCCCACGCCCGCCTCCTCAAGCCCAAGGACGACGAGGCGGCCCAGCAGGTCGACGCCGCCTTCGAGCAGACCAAGCGGGTCGGACCGCAGGTCTGGGACACCCTGCTCGGCTCGGAGAAGGGCACCACCGGCGCGGACGCGGAGTCGTTCCGACTGACGTACCCGTTCTCGCCGGCGTTCATGGACACCCTCGTCCACATCTCCTCCGCCCTGCAGCGCTCCCGCACCGGTCTGAAGCTGATGGGGCAACTCCTTGCCGACCACCGCGATGAGATCCGCCTCGGACAGCTAGTCCCCGTCGGCGATCTGTACCCGGTGATCGCGGAGGGCGGCGACAAGCCGTTCACCGACAGCCTGAAGGTCGTCTTCGAGGCCGCGGACAAGCTCTACAAGACCAAGCTGCGGCCCTACCTGCTCAGCTCGTACGACATCACCGAGGACGACGTCGAGCAGTACCGCAACCGGCCCGACTCCCTCACCGACCCGAAGCGGCTGAACGGCTGCCGGATGTTCGTCGGCGACAACCGGCTCGCGTGCACGCTGCTGCTGTCCGCACTCGCGCCCAGTGTGCCCGCGCTGTCCGAGCTGACCATCCGTCGGCTCGGCGCGCTCAACTACGGGTCGGTCCTCGCGCCCATCCCGGGTGCCGAGGTCGGCATCATCAAGAACAAGGTCGCCGAGTGGGCTGCCAGGTTCCCCGAGATCAAGGAAACCGGCACCGACGCCAACCCCGGCGTACGACTGGAGCTGTCCGGCGTCGACGTGGACTCCGTCATCGCCAACGCCCAGGTCAACGACAACCCCGGCAACAGGGTGGCGCTCGCCCGCCGCCTGCTGTCCGAGGAACTGAGCGTCGAACACGGCCAGTTGAGCGACCAGCTCGGCTTCACCTGGCGCGGCACCGCCCGCACCGCCGAGATCGTCTTCGGAAACGTCGCCGACGAGGACGAGCTGCCCGACCACGACCTGATGCCGCAGGAGGAGGGCCGCTGGCGCATCGCCATAGACCTCCCCTTCGACGAGGGCGAGTGGGGCCCGGTCGAGGACGTCAACCGCATCCGGCGGCTGCGTGAGCGGCAGCAGGGCGAGCGGTCGCGTATCGCCGCCTGGCTGCCGGCCCATCTGTCGGCGCAGCGCTTCGCCGACTTCCGCCGCCTCGTCGTCATCGACAAGGCCCTCGCTGACGAGCACCGCTTCGACACCCAGTACGCTGGCCACCTCAACGCTGACAACCGCAGCCGCGCCAAGGGGCTCCTGGAGACCCAGCGCGAGGCTCTCCTCAAGCAGGTCAAGGGCGCCTTCAAGCAGGCGTACGGACTGGCGCAGAAGCAGGCCGCCGACGTCGTACCCGACTTCGACGACCACCTCGTCGCGCTGCCCGATGTCGACGGCCTCACCCTGTCCTTCGGGCAGAGCCTGCACGACGGCATTCGGCACGTCGCGGGCAGGCTGCTCGCGCACCAGTACCCGGCCCACCCCGACCTCGATCCCGACGCCACCGGCATCGCCGTGAAGCCCGTCGACACCAAGAAGGTGTTCGCCCACGTCCGCGCCGCCGCCGAGGCGCGCGACGGGCGGGTGGAGGTCCCGGCCGCCGACCGCAGGCTCATGCAGCGGATCGCCGGGCCCCTGCGGCTCGGGCAGCAGAAGGAGGCGTACTTCGAGCTGTCCCGCTACTGGGCCGATCACTTCCGGCAGCTCGCCAGCTCACAGGGCGTCACCGGAGACCTGTCCCTGATCACGCTCACCGACTGGACCGACAAGCCCGACCCCCGCGGCCTGCCCGACTTCCTCGCCCGACTCGTCGTCGCCGCCTTCGCCGAGATGGACGACCGGGTGTGGGTACGCGTCGGCACCGTCCTCGACCCCGCGCCCGAGCTGTCCGCGATCAAGGACCATGACGCGTTGCGCAGCCAGCCGCTGCCCGGCGAGCCGGACTGGGACACGGCCCGGCAGCGCTTCGAGACGATCTTCGGGCAGAAGGCTCCCGCCCTGCGGCGCGGCCGGATGGTCAACCAGTTCGCCCGCCAGATCATCGAGGCCGCACGCGCCCACCGGGACCACACGGCGGACCTGGTGCACCAGTTGGAGGCACACGCCACCTTCCTCGGCCTCGACCAGACCGCCGACACAGGGCGGCTCCCGCTGGCCCGGCGCGCTCTGGAACTGCTGGACGCCCTCACGGCGGAGGCAGGCAAGGGCGCGGCCGGGGCGAAGAAGACCGTGGAGGCCCTCGCCTCCTTCGATCTGGGCGAGACCAGCGCCGACCGGTACGGCACCTCCATCAAGCAGGCCCGCAGCGTCGCGGAGGCCGTCGCCTCAGCGCCCTGGAGCACCCTCGAACTCGCCGCCGGACTCGGTCCCGAGGGCGCGGCCCTGCTCGACTCGCTGCGCAACGTGGCCCGCGACGATCAGCGCACCGCGGACCTGCGTGACGCGCTCGCACGTACTCAGCGCGAGGTTGTCGCCCTGGTGAAGCGCAGCCAGGCTGCCGCCCCGCCTCCCCCTCCCGTCGCGCCGCAACCCACGGCCGACGACCTGTCCCTGAACACACCGACCAGCGACCCTCGCATCCCCTACGCCCCGCCGACGGCACCCACAGCGGCCTCCTCGGGCAGCGGCTCTGCGCGAACGGCCGGTGGCCGCCGTACGACCGCGGCGCGTGCCGCCGCCGACCTTGAGGCGGAACTGTCCGAACTGGCCGCACGCCATCCCGACGCGACCATCGAGATCACGTGGAAGGTCGTCGAATGACGGACACCGTCGCCGCTGCCCCAGGTGCCGTCCGGCTGAACACTGCGACCGTCACCCAGTACCTGTCCTCACAGTCCTCCCTCGCCGCCGCCCTCACCGGAGAAGAAGGGGGCAGGCGTCGGGTCGTGCTGCTGCGGTCCGCCCCCCAGTGGGACGGTCCCGCCGAACCCGCCTGGGGCGAGGACCGGACGGCCGGCGTCGGGGTGGCGCCCTCGCCGCTCGCGGTGCACGAACTGGTTCTCGACCACCTGACGGGCCGTCGCCCCGGCCCTGCCGTCCTGGTGATCCTCACCGACCGTGAACAGAACGAACTCGACCCGGCGATCACCGCGCGCGTCCACAAGCAGCGCATCGACACGGTCGACAGCTGGGACATCGTGCGGGAAGCGTTCGGAGCCCGGCAGATCGACCCGCGGCTCAAGGACGTCAACTGGGCCGCCGAAGCCCTGCTCGACGCGACCCCGCCCGGTGGCTGGCAGCCGGTGCCCGGCGGCTGGCTGTCCCGGCAGTACGCCCTCACCGCGCTCGCCCAGCGTCGCCTGCGCCTCGGCCGCTACGACACCGAAGATGACACACGACGCCTGGGGCCCGGCGACGATCGGCTCGACGCGCAGACCCTGCTGCACTGGTCGACCCGGCCCGGAGCCCCGGAGCGAGTGCGGGGCCTGCGGGGTCCCGAACGCGCCGGACTGACCGCCTTCCTCGGCGAGGAGGACCAGGCCGGTCTCGCCGGACGTGCTCTGCTCGCTCTCGTCGACGCCGAGCGCGGCGCGGACGCCGCTGCCTTCGGACTCGTGTGCGAAGCACTCTGGCAGCACGCTGTGCCCGCCCCTGAGACGTACCAGGCCCGGGGCCGTGCCGAACGCTACTTCGGTGACCAGCCCCCAGCCGTCGGCGAACAACTCGATGCCCTGGTGCGCGTCTTCGGCCGGTCCGCCGAGAAGTACGTGAGCACGCTGCTCACGGCCGGACAGCGGGGCGGCGGCGCAGACGCCGATCAGGCCCGTGAGGCACGCCGCACCAGCGGCATCCTGCTCGACCGAGCCGCCGCGCTGGCCCGACAGTTCGGCGCGGAGGCGGCCGTCTCGGCGAGCCCCGTTCTGCGCGGCGGACTGGAGGCCCGATTCACCGCTGTGGGCAGGGCGCTCGCGGCGGGGGACCCGAGCGCGGCTTCAGAGGCCGTGCGACGGCTCGCGGACCACAGGCTCGCCACCGATCCGGAGGAATTCGCCCGCATCGAACGCGCCCGCATGGGGCAGCGCCTCGCCCTCTGGCTGGCCACCGACCCGCCCGCCGACGCTCCCACCGTCGCCGACGCCATACAGCGGCACGTCACCGAGACGGGCTGGGTGGATCTCGCCCTGGAGCACATCGAGGCCGGAGGCGACCCGGATGCCGTTCTCAAGACCGCCTACGACACGCTCGGTGCGCGCGTCAGGGACCGGCGGCGGCACATCGACGCGTCCTTCGCACGCTCGCTGGCCGGCTGGACGCAGGACGGAACCCCGCCGGGCGGCATGCTCACCGTCGAGACCTTCCTCGACCGAGTGGTCGGCCCCGTCGTCCGGCGCAGGGAGGAACGGCGAGTGCTGCTGCTCGTGCTCGACGGCATGAGTGCGGCCATAGCGAACGAGCTCGGTGAGGAACTGCGCCGTTCCTGGGCGGAGTTCGACCCGCTGGTCGAGGACACCCCGCGTCGGCGGGCGATGGCCGCCGCCCTCCCCACCGTGACGGCGGTGTCCCGGACATCGCTCTTCACGGGCGTCCTGATGAAGGGCACTCAGGCTGATGAGAAGAGGCTCTTCCCCGCGCTGAAGCTGTGGGGCGGGGCCCCGGCCGCCGTCTTCCACAAGGACGACCTGCGTACCGAGACCGCGGGCGACACTTTCGGTCCGGCCCTCACGGAAGCAATCACCGACGGCCGAACCCATGTTGCCGTCGTCCTCAACGCCATCGATGACCGTCTCGCCAAGGAACAGAAACTCGGCGACGGAGCGTGGCGGGTCGACGACGTACCCGGCCTGCGCGACCTCCTCCGGGTGGCGGCCGCCCAAGGCATGGCGGTCATCGTCGCCAGCGACCACGGCCACGTCGTCGACCGACACGGAACGAAGGCCGACACGCCCACCGAGCCCGCGTCCGCGCGGCACCGCTTGCCGGGCGGCCCGCTGGGTGAACGGGAGATCGCCCTCCGCGGACCGCGCGTGGTCTGGCCCCAGCCGGGTGCCTCTATCGTCGCGCTGTGGGACGCGGACTCCCGTTACACCGCTCTCAAGGCTGGCTACCACGGTGGTGCCTCCCTCGCCGAGTTCACCATTCCGGTGCTCGCCTTCTTGCCGTTCGGGGCGGAACCGCCGAAGGGATGGCGTGAGTTGGGGGACCAACGACCCGCATGGTGGGCTTCGGACGAGGTGGTCGGGCCGGTACCGGGCGAGCGTTCGGCTCCGGTGGCGGGCGCCGCCCCCAAGAAGGGGGCGGCGAAACCCCGGAAGAGGCAACCCGAAGCAGGGACGCTGCCCGAGGCCCTCTTCGACGTGGCGCTGACCGCCGGAGGAGACGACGCCCTGCTCACACCGGTCGTCGTTTCCCGGACCGAGGCGCTCGTCACGGCGCTGCTCGATTCGGAGACGTATCAGGTACAGCTCGACGGTCTGGCCCGCAAGCCGCAACAGGAGCAGGTCCACAAGGCCCTTGCCGCGCTGCTCGACGCGGGCGGCACCCTGCCGGTGACCGCGCTTGCCCAGCGAGCGGGCATGCCCACCACCCGTGGCGACGGCTTCGCGGCGGTCCTGCGCCAGCTCCTCAACTACGACGGCGTGCAGGTGTTGGAGACCTTGCCTGACGGGCGCACGCTACGGCTCCATGAGGGGCTGCTCCGCGAGCAGTTCGCCCTCGGGGCGAACTGACAGCGGTCGGGGTGCCTCCGGCGTTCACCTGAAGGCATCCCGAGCTGCGTGTTCGCTGCTCTCGGATCGCTGTTCCCAGGCGAAGTCTCACGCGCGTAGGCGGTGAACACGGCTTCGAGCCCCGGGCATGAACGGTGCCGGGTGCGACGACGGTCTCGACGCAGTCGGCGCCACTCGTACCTCTGGAGTTGCTGGGCTGCAGCGAGCCCGTGGCCTGTCGTGTGCTCCGCACGCGGTCATCCTGCGGGCCCAATGTCAGTGCGGATCATTACAGTTGTTTCGCCGGCCGCGCCCGTGCGGCCGGATCCGTTCTCGAAGGAGCTCCTGAAGTGCCCACACGAAGACGTGCGGCGGGTGTCGC
Organism: Streptomyces sp. NPDC057438; assembly: GCF_042802995.1. Lineage (NCBI taxonomy): Bacteria > Bacillati > Actinomycetota > Actinomycetes > Kitasatosporales > Streptomycetaceae > Streptomyces > Streptomyces sp. NPDC057438. Next base: position 19,206 of record NZ_JBHVDD010000006.1, on the reverse strand, counting down.
GATGGTCTTAGCGGCCGCGTCGTTCAATCTGCTCGGTGCCCCCGGCACGGCAGCGGCACAGCCCCAGGGCGGCATCGTCCTGCCTGTGCGGTCGCACTGGCAGACCCTCGCCGACAGCCGCCATGTGTATGTCAGCGCGCCCGGCGACGACGCCGTGCTGGCCACCGACCACGACGGGCGGGTCGTGAAGAAGGTGGAGGGTCTCGACGGGGCGCGGGGCATGGCCGAGTCGGCCGACGAGTCCACCCTGTATGTGGCGCTCCCGGGCGCTGACGCGATCTCCGTCATCGACACCGCGACCTTGACCGAGACGCGGCGCATCTCCACCGGGACCGACACCGAACCGGAGAGCGTCGCCCTCGCCGGCGACCGGCTGTTCTTCGGCTACCAGGCCACCACCTTCGACGCCGGCATCGGGTCGGTCGCCATCGCCGAGGCGAGCCCGACCGTCCGCCTGGACGACAACCCCGTCTGGTACGGCAAGCCGCGACTCGCCTCGTCGTCGGGCGCGCCCGACCGGCTCGTCGCCGCTGAGAGCGAGGGCGCGGCGGGCATGCGTGTGTACGACGTGGGCTCCGGCACGCTTCAGGAGATCGCCTACAGCGACGCCGTCGGCGCTGTCGAGGACGTGGTGGTGACGCCGGACGGCAGCAGTGTGATCACCGCGAACGGCTCCAACTACTACCACCAGCGGTGGCGCCTGTCGGACCTGACGGAGGAGGCCCAGTACGACACGGGTGCCTACCCCAACTCCGTCGCTGTCGACTCCCACGGCACGGTCGCCGCGGGGGTCGTGGCGGGAGGAGACTGGGACGTCTACCTCTACCGCCAGGGAGAGACCACCGCATACCGCACGGTCGCGTTGTCGTGGCCGTACATGGATCTGCTTCGCCGGGGCGTCGCCTGGGCGCCCGACGGCAACCGGCTGTTCGCCACCCGCTTCCCCTACTCGGGCGAGGTCATCCTCGACATCGTCACCGACGTCGCCAAGGCATCCAGCACGATCACTCTGTCCGCCCCGCCGACGAACCCCGTCGGCACGCCGGTCACCGTGACGGGGAAACTGACCTCCCTGATCTCCTTCCCCAAGCACAGAACGGTCACGGTGACGCGGAACGGCGTGGAGCTGCCGGATGTGAAGGTCGCACGGGACGGCACCTTCCACTTCAGTGACACCCCGCCTGACTGGAACACGTATCCCCAGTACACGGTCACCTACGCGGGCGACGCCACGCATGTGCCCGGCACGGCGACCGTCATGGTCGAGTTCGTCGGCTGACCGGGCCGGGCAGTTTGCCGATCCCGTCACAAGGGGCCGGTGTCCCGGAGGACGCCGGCCCCACACCGCGCCGGCGTACCGGATGTCGTTGGGCCAAGGGCTCTCACTGGCTGTTCTCTATCCGCTCGGGTGGTCGGCGGGGTTCGAACAGGGGCCTGGTTCGGGTGAGTCGGCTGGTACGGGTGCATGGAAGAAGGGCCTCTTGATAGCTCGCGGATGTCGAGTCCAGCGAGGAGCAAGAGGCCCTGTTGTCGTGTCGCGTGGTCAGGTTGCCGGGTCCAGTCCGTCCACTCGTGGGTGTGACTGTCTCGCCCACAGGTTCGGGAACGCGGCTGACCGGCCGGGGCGCCGGCCTCGGTACGGCTCGGACGTGAGCGATGCCGAGTGGGCTGTGGTGAAAGGTCAACTGCCGGTTCCGGGCTGGCTGGCGGGCCGAGACGGCCGGCCGACGGGGTTCTGCCACCGGCAGATGATCGACGCGGTGCGCTATCTCGTCGACAACGGCATCAAGTGGCGGGCGATGCCGTCCGATTTTCCGCCCTGCCCGCGGGTCCATGCCTTCCTCGCCCGCTGGCGGGACACCGGGCTGGTGGGCGAACTGCGTGATCGCCTGCACCAGGCCGTTCGCCAGGCCGAAGGGCGTGGCCCGGAGCCGAGTGCGGCGGTGGTGGACTCGCAGTCGGTGAAGGCGGACGCCACCGTCGCCCACACCTCACGGGAGTTCGACGCGGGCAAGAAGATCAACGGGCGCAAGTGGCACCTGCTCACCGACACGCTCGGGCTCCTCCTGGCCGTGCTGGTCACGCCGGCGTCCGTGACCGACCAGGACGGCGCCCGGACCCTTCTGCCGACGGCAGCCGGCCGCTTCAGGCGGCTGGCACGGGTCTGGGCCGACGGCGGCTACACCGGCCACCTCACCGACTGGACCAGCCAGCACCTGGGGATCGTCCTCGACATCGTCCGCCGAGGCCAGGACGTCCGCGGCTTCCAGCCACTGCCCCGCCGCTGGGGCGTCGAGCGGTCCTTCGCCTGGTTTCTGCGCAGTCGGCGCCTGGTCCGGGACTACGAACGCCGCACCGACACGAGCGAAGCAGTCATCCGCTGGTCGATGATCGCCCTGATGAACCGCCGCCTGGCCGCGCAGTCTCATCAGCCCGCTGTCCTGCCGGCAGGGTGAATCTTCCGGGCTTCACCTCCACCAGCCAGCTCGTTCCACCAGCCTCTTCAGCCGTGCTCGTGCACCCTCGACCCGTGAGGCGGAGGCGCTGTCCCAGCCCAGCACCACGGCCGCCCGCCGGGCACCCAGCCCGTCCTCGCCGACCTCCGCCGCAGTCTCCATCACCGCCTGGTAGTCCACCGACAGGTCCTCGAGGCCGGCCGCGTTCTGGCGATGCGGCACCGCACGGCGCGGTCCCACCGACTTCCTTCTCGACAGACCGACAGTCATCTCGGCAGGCTGTTCTTCTTCGGCCAGCGCTTCCAGAAACCGCCTTCGCCTGCATGAACGCCGATCCCGCCTCCCGCGCCTACTACGACAAGCAACGCGCCCGCGGCAAAACCCACACCCAGGCCCTCCTCCGCCTCGCCCGCCAACGCATCAGCGTCCTGTTTGCCATGCTCCGAGACGGCACCTTCTACGAATCCCGCACACCCGCGGACGTCGAGCTCGCCGCATGACCTCAGCAAGACCGAATCACCCCAAACCCGACAGGGGTGCCTTGACGAAGGACATAGAGGCACCCCCCCCGCACAGCTGCGGCCTTCCGCCGTGCTTCCAGAACCGCCCGCATCGATGGCATCCGCCCTCCACAGCAACTTGGTCAGCAACGACTGAGGCTCCCGCGGCAGCCGCAATCTCATGCCTGACCAGCAGAATCCGCACCGGGTTCGGAAAGAGAACCACCTCTCAGGCTCAGGGAATGGATCGTGAGAGGAGACGGCGCATCTGGAGTGACGGCCAACCAGTCCACCTGCCTGGCTCCAATCCCACCAGAGTGACGGCCACGGCGGGCACAGGCGAGTGGGAGGCCGTGATCTCGCTACCTCTCGACCAGGTCGCCCGCGAAACTCTCGAAAGAGCTCATGGACGCGGGCCCCTGGTTCACCCTTCGCCGCGACACCTCAGCCGTCGGACCAGCCAGAGAGATTCCGACGACCTCAGTCGTCTTCGGCTGATCGTCATTCCCTCGCCGTCACAGCCAAACCTCCGCGACATGATCGGCCGGACAAGTCCTGGGCGAGACGGGCACTTATCACCTCTTGCCGGTCCAACCTGCCGCTCACCTTCCGAGACCGCCACCCGCTGCCTCAGGACACGAATGCCCGTAGCACCTTCGCGAAGGTCGTCAGCTCGTCGAGCAGCTCCTGCGGAAGCGGCTTCTCGTCGAAGTGGGCGATCCGGTTGCGGATGTCCTTCACTCGTTCCAGGCGGCCGATGAACTGTTCCCTGGGCATGTTGGGCCACTTCAGGGCTTCCCAGTTGGCGTCGGCGCGTTCGGCCAGCGCGGTCTTCGTCTGGTCGCCGTCAAGGAGCCTCAGATAGTCACCGAACATGAGGTCGGAGACCTGGCCGGTGCGGTGCTCGGCCTTCTTGTTCGTCTGAACGGCCTTGATGGTTTCCTCGTCCAGCGCCGCGCCCAGGCAGCGGCGCAGCAGGGACTCGATCTCCCCCACGATGAAGAACGGCCGTGCCGCGCCCTCGAAGCGGTCCGTGACGTCCGCGGCGGTGACGATGCCCGAGAGACAGCCGTCGTCGCCTCGGACCAGGAGATACCCGTGTTCGCGGATGACCGGCAGGGCGGAGAAGAACTCCTGGCGGGTGTCGGCGACCGGAAAAGAGTCCTTCTCCATCGCGTTGTCCAGTGTCGGCTGCTTGCCCGCCTCGTACATCTTGGCGACGGACCCCCAGGTGACCACCCCGTGGACCTGCGCCATGCCGGTGGTCACCGGGACCTGGGCGAGGCCCTTCGTGCGCATCAGGAACGTGGTCTGCGCCAGGGGCGTACCGGGACCGACGGACACCAGGCCGCGCCGCGCCGACGGGATGTCCCCGAGCAGCAGACGCTGCGGAAGAGCGGCCGAGGGCAGAGCTTCCTCTGTCTCGTCCTCCTCGGCGTCCGCGGGCGTGGCCTGCGCGGGGATCGACGCGAGTGGCACCACATCGACGTTGCTGCGCTGGCCGCAGACGGCGAAGTCCGGCAGCGTCGTCAGCCCGGCGTCTGTGAGTGCCTGCGAGATGCGGTGCACCGTCCGGTGGTCACGGACCCTGACCTGGAACAGGTCCAGAATGTCCTGCACGGGCACGGTCCTGCCCTTGAGCGCGGCGAGGTCCTGCCCGCTCGGAGTGATCGTCATCGGGCGTCGCCCTCCGCGAGGTCACGGAGCATGGTCCTCTTGCCCATGGCGGCGTGCACGAGATCCTGCAACTGCTTGGAACGGTCGTTGTAGAACCGTTCGTAGTCGTTGTCGCGGAGTGCTTCCGGATCGATGAGGTGGGTGGCGAGGACGTCGTCGAACCACTCGGGGCGCATGTCGGAGGCGGCGACCATCGTCGACAGGTAGGACGCCGGTGCCCCGGTCATGTCCATCGCCGCGCGGTAGGACAGAGGGGTCTTGTTCACGATGGAGTTCGTGGGCAGGTCTTGGCTGTTGCCCCGCCGGAACCAGGTTTTGGGGAAGATCTGCCGGACGTCCACGCTGTACTCGTCCAGCCTGCCGGGCTTGAGCGGGCTGTCCGTGTGGTGCCAATCCACCGCCCCCTGCTTGATCAGCAGGGCGTAGATGCCCTTGTAGGCGGCGCTGTTGCGGGTGGTGAGGCTGTCGAGGCGGTCGGCGAAGAAGAACGCGTCCGTGACGGTGTCGGGTGCTCGGTCGTCCTGCGCGATCCAGGGGACGAGTTGCTCGACGTCACGGGTGAAGCGGGTCTCGGTGGAGCCGCCGTACATCTCCCCGAGGACTCCGCACCAGTACCACTGCTCGGTCTTCTCCTCCGCGCCGAGGCCGTCCAGCGCCGTGTCGAGGATGGCGCGGACGGCCGCGAGCGGAACGAGCTGTGTCTTGTACGGCAGATCGTTCGGGCGGACGATGCACTGCCGTTCCAGGAAATCGCCCACCCAGGCGAAGGCGTCCGCGAGTTTCGGCGCCAGCCGGACGAAGTCAGCCAGCGGGAGGTCCAGCAGATCACGGCGCTTGCACGACACCGTCGCCCCGGTGCCCGCCTGCTTCCGTTCCCAGGTGCGCACCAGGGCGATGGCCTGCAGGAAGTCGATGCTGCTCAGCCCGTTCTCGATGCCGTTGCCCAGACGGCCGAAGACCGGGTACTTGGCCGCCAGCCCCTGCTTGATCTCCCGCCACACCTTGGGGAGCTGGTAGTAGTCCCCGGTCCGGTCCACATGCTCGCGGTCCCCGGCGTAGGTCGCGGTGAGCAGTTCGAAGACGTTCAGGGGCACTCCGCCCGTGTTGACCCGCTCGAACACCGCGCAGACGGCGTCCATGGAGGTGGTGGCGGCCAACCGGATCATCGGAACCTGGAAGGCACGGATCTGCTGGAGGACCGACTCGTCGAACTGGCCCCACAGGTCCCAGTTCCGGTCTTCGTCCGCCTTGATGTACGCCTTCTTCCACTGGTTCACGCGCTGGGCGTCGAAGACGAGGTGCAGAGGGAAGAGGCCGGCCGCGCACTCGTCCTCGGTGGTGCTCAGGTCCAGCACCACCGTGCGGTTGAAGTCGGTGCGGAGCACCTTGTCCGCCGGGACGGACAGGATGGCTTCGTCGCGGTCGGCGGACGGGCCGACGGCCTTCGCGATGTCGACGTAGTACCACCGCTCGATGGGCTTACCGCGGGCATCCGCGGTCTCCACGGGGGCATCCATCCACAGGGCCTGGAACAAGGACGTGAGGCGCTGCTGCCCGTCCAGCAGGAGAAGGTCCGCGGCCGGATCCCCGTCCGGGCGTGCTCCGGTGAGCGTGCGGGAGCGGAAGCGGGTGGCGCCGCCGGTCTGCAACGTCATCACCACGCCGAGCGGATAGTCCAGCGTCACGGTCGCGATGATGGCGCGGATCCGGTCGTCGTCCCACTTCCAGTTCCGCTGGAAGTCGGGCAACTGTAAGGAGCCCGATGCCACGTCCGCGAGAACGTCCTTCAGTTTCACATTGTCGAGTGCCGCCACGTTCGTCCCACTCCTACCCAGGTGTATGTACGGAGAGTGATTTCAGCAGCGTCTCCGAGTGACCGTCAACCGATTCGACGAAGTGGGGGTGCCTGGTCACGGTTGCCGAGCGAAGCGCGGGCCGGTCGACGGCTGCCTCCTGCCCCGTACGGGCGTGCCCGTGGAAATGGAAGACTGGCCCCTGTGAGCACCACCGGATCCCAGCGCCCCGCCCAGGTGAGCGCCGCCCGCCGCCGTACCGTCATCGACGCGCTGCGACGCGGTGCCGTGCCCGACAGCGGCCTCGACTTGCTGGCCACCGGACTCGACCGGTTCGAAGCGGCCCTGGACGCGGAACTGGACTCGGTGGCGTCGGGCGGGTCCGTGTTCAAGGCCGTGCGGGGCGAGTACGGGTCCGGCAAGACGTTCTTCACCCGCTGGCTGGGGGAGCGGGCCAAGCGCCGCAACTTCGCCGTGGCCGAGATCCAGATCTCGGAGAACGAGACACCACTGCACAGGCTGGAGACGGTCTACCGGCGGCTCACCGAACGGCTCACCACCTCCAGTTTCCCGCCCAGTGCTCTGCGGCCCGTGGTGGACGCCTGGTTCTACGCCTTGGAGGAGGACGCGCTCGCGGCGGGTGCGACCGAGCAGGCGCTTTCGAGCGAGGTGGAGAAGCTGCTGGGCGCCCGGCTCGCCGAGGTCTCCCGGCACGCCCCGTCGTTCGCCACCGCCCTGCGTGGTTATCGGGCCGCTCTGGCAGGCGGCGACGAGGCGACCGCCGCGGCCGTCCTGGCGTGGCTCGGCGGGCAACCGCACGTGGCGGTCTCCGCCCGTCGATCTGCCGGGGTACGTGGCGACCTTGACCACTTCGGCGCGCTCGGGTTCCTGCAGGGGCTCCTCACCGTGCTGCGAGACTCCGGGCACACGGGGCTGTTCGTGGTCCTCGACGAGGTGGAGACGCTGCAGCGGGTCCGGTCGGACGCCCGCGACAAGGCACTCAACGCGCTCCGGCAGCTCATCGACGAGGTGCACTCGGGCCGCTTCCCCGGCCTCTACCTGGTCATCACGGGCACCCCGGCCTTCTACGACGGTCAGCAGGGCGTGCAGCGCCTGGCCCCGCTCGCTCAGCGGCTGGCCACCGACTTCACCACCGACCCGCGCTTCGACAACCCTCGTGCCGTACAGATCAGGCTCCCCGGCTTCAACCAGGAGTCCCTGGTCGGACTCGGCCTCACCATCCGTGACCTGTACGCCGATGCCGCAGAAATGCCTGAACGGGTACGAAAAGTCGTCGACGACGCGTACGTCGCCGACCTCGCGCTAGCTGTCGGCGGAGCGCTGGGCGGGAAGGTCGGAGTGGCTCCCCGGCTGTTCCTGAAGAAACTCGTCGGGGACGTGCTCGACCGCGTGGACCAGTTCGACGACTTCGACCCACGGAAGCACTACCGGCTCACCGTCGCCGACAGCGAACTCACCGACGTCGAGCGGAACCTGGCCGCCACCATGTCCGGTGGCTCCGCGTCGGCCGATGACATCGACTTGGAGCTGTGATGGCGGACGCCGGAGCTCCAGCGGGGAAAGGCCCAGGTGACGAGGACGCCGATGTACTGGACCGACTCGACCCCGTCGTCCTGCATCACATCGTCAACACCCTCGGCTGGCCCGATCTGCGCCCTCTGCAGCGCGCGGCGATCACACCGCTCATGGGGGGACAGGACGCCGTACTGCTGGCTCCGACGGCGGGAGGTAAGACCGAGGCGGCCTGCTTCCCTCTGTTGTCGGCGATGGCCGAGCAGAAATGGACCGGCACGTCCGTGCTGTACCTGTGCCCGCTCAAGGCACTCCTCAACAACCTCGTCGTCCGCGTCGACTCCTATGCCCAGTGGCTGGGGAGGCGGGCCGCGCTCTGGCACGGCGACACCAAGGAATCGCAACGCCAGCGCATTCGGGCTGAGGCGCCGGACATCCTGCTGACCACGCCCGAGTCGCTCGAAGCGATGCTGATCGGCGTCAAGACCGACCACGCACGCCTGTTGGGGAGCGTGCGCGCCGTCGTAGTCGACGAAGTGCACGCGTTCGCAGGGGACGACCGAGGATGGCACCTGCTCGCCGTGCTCGAACGGCTGGAGCGGGTCACCGGACGGCCCATCCAGCGCGTCGGGCTCTCGGCGACCGTCGGTAACCCGGCCGAACTGCTGCACTGGCTGCAAGGAGCGGGTGTCGGCCGCCGCACTGGTCAGGTGGTTGCGCCCGGAGTGCACCTGCCCACCACGGTCGGCAGCCGGCACGGCGCCCAAGCGAGCCCCGAACCATCCCACAGGCCCGCGGGCGAAGTGGAACTCGATTACGTCGGCTCCCTCGACAACGCGGCCAAACTCATCGCTGCGCTGCACCGAGGGGAGAAGCGGCTTGTCTTCTGCGACTCACGCCGTCAGGTCGAGGAGCTGGGCGCGGAGCTCCGCGCGCGCGAGGTGACCGTCTTCCTGTCCCACGCCTCGCTCTCCGTCGATGAACGCACCCGTTCCGAGCAGGCGTTCGCCGAGGCACGCGACTGCGTCATCGTGTCCACGTCGACCCTCGAGCTGGGCATCGATGTCGGTGACCTGGACCGCGTGATCCAGGTTGACTCACCTGCCTCCGTCGCCTCTTTCCTGCAGCGCATCGGCCGTACCGGTCGGCGTGCCGGGACCGTGCGGAACTGTCTGTTCCTCACCACCTGCAAGGACACACTGCTGCAGGCGGCGGGCCTGTTGCTGTTGTGGTCGCGGGGCTGGGTGGAACCAGTGGTCCCTCCGCCGGAGCCGCGTCACCTGGTGGCCCAGCAACTGCTTGCCGTCACCCTGCAACAGCACAAGCTCGGCGACCGGATGTGGGATCGGCAGTGGAACGGCCTCGCCCCCTTCGACGAATCGGCTGCCCCCATCCTGCGCTTCCTGACCGAAGAGGGCTTTCTCGACAGCGACGGCGGAATGCTGTTCGTCGGCTCCGAGGCGGAACGCCGCTTCGGCAAGAGGCACTTCATCGAACTCACCGCCTCATTCACCGCACCTCCGCAGTTCACCGTCCTGTCCGGACGCACAGAGATCGGTCGCACCGACCCGAGCGTGCTCACCGAGGAACGCCCAGGCCCCCGGAGGCTGCTCCTCGGCGGACGCAGCTGGCAGGTCACGTACATCGACTGGTTGCGCAAGCGCGTCTTCGTCGAGCCGGCCGACGGCGGAGGCATCGCCAAGTGGATGAACGGCGGCGTCGCCGGACTGTCGTACGCTCTGACGCGTGCCATGCGCGAGGTGCTGCTCGGCGCGAGCCCTCCCGTTTCCCTCACGCGGCGGGCGGAGGGGTGCCTGGCTGAGCAGCGCGAGACCGATGCACCCGACACCGTGCATCCTGGCGGCACGTTGATCACACGCGTCGGCGCCGACATTCGTTGGTGGACCTGGGCCGGTTACCGTGCCAACGCCACATTGGCAGCCACACTCCCGTCGGTCACAGACCCCCTGCAACGGCCCACCGACAGCTGGCTGCGCCTGCGCGAGAACCTCACCCCGGCTGCCTGGCGAACGGCCCGTGAGAGCGTCGGCGAGAACCTCGTCCTGCCCGACGTGGACGCCAGGGCCGTACGCGGCCTGAAGTTCTCCGCCGCCCTCCCGGAACGCCTCGCCGTGGCCACGGTGGCGGCACGCCTGGCCGACTTCGAGAGCGCCCGCTCGGTGCTCGGGGAGGCGGAGCGTTTTCAGTACGACGGTTGAGCCGGAGAAGCTGCCAAGGCCGTTTCAGGTCCGTGTCTCGTCTCATGCTCGCCCCAACTGCTCCCCGTCACGTCAAGGCTCAGACGCCTGGGCCCCGTCGGTCGTGGCGCTTCCGGCTCCACCACACGTTCCCGATCCGTACGCTCGGTGGGGCCCCGGACCTCGGCGTCGTCGACACCGCCCTCGTCGACCACCTCTGCGCACGCTACGCGGAGGCGGACCGGCTCCTTGACGCGGTCGCCCTGCGCCGCGACCACTTCGGCGCCCGCCGTTCCCTGCTCGCGTACCAGCAGCTGCGCGCCACGGCGCGGGCCGCCGACCGCTGGCCGGCCGAGCGCGCGTCCGCGCTGGCCCTGCCGCGCAACGATGCGGCGGCACGCCGACAGGGCCTGCACGTCGGCCCGGTGCTGATCGACGCACTGCTCGACGACCAGGACGCCTCGGCCGCCTGGCAGGCCGCGGTCGAGACCGGCGCCCACGACGACCAGTGGCTCACCCTCGCCGACCGGGTTCGCCCCGACCGCCCCGCCGACGCCCTCGATGTCTACCTCCGCCTCGCCGAACCGCTGACGGTACAGACCGGCAACGCGGTCTATGAACGCCTCGTCGGCCTGCTGCTGGGCATCCGTGACTGCCACCGCCGTCTGGGGACACCGGACGAGTTCACGGCACATGTCACAGCTCTCCGCGCCTCCCAGCGGCGCAAACGGAACCTGATACGGCTGCTGGACGAGCACGACATGTGAGCACCCGGCCACGATGGGGCGTGTTTCGTGGCACTGGGCGCCGGCTCAGCCCAGAACGAGGGGCAACCTCGCCGCCAGGGTGCCCAGTTCGGTCAGCTCGGCGTCCGTCGCTTTCCTCCGCCCCGTCCCGGCCAGCAGCGCGTCCCTGTCCGTGAACGAGCCCGGGAACGCCGCCCCCGCGATCCTCTCCAGTGCCGTGCGGGAGTGGGCCAGGCCCTGCGGGGGCGGTTCTGGGGCCTTCGCGAGGTGGGCCGTCAGGTCCAGGTGGTGGAGGGTCCATTCCAGGACGTACGCCGTGAGGTAGTCCTCGACCGTGAGGATCTGGCCCTGGGTGGTCACCCGGGTCGTGGGGGTGGCGAGTTCGGCCGCGCGGGCGGCAGCGGAGCCCACGTCGTCCAGATGGAACTTCAGGAGGGCCGGGTCCTCGTACGCCGCCGCCAGGCGGACCGTCAGTGCCGACAGAGGGTCCTCGGCGGCAGGCGGGTCGTTCGTGACGTGCCAGTACGTCGTCGCATCGGCTGTGGGGGTCCCGTCCGCCGGGGTCGCCAGGGTGATCAGGACGTCCTGCGCGTCGATGACCAGGTGGCAGACGAGGTCCCTCACCAGCCAGCCCGCGCAGCCCGAGGGCTGTTCGAAGTCCTCGTCCGTGAGGTCGGCGACCGCCGTGCGCAGCGCTGCCCAGGAGTGTGCGAAAGGGTCCACCCCCGCAAGGTAGTTCAAAGGTGGTTCCATCCATTGACCCCTGGCCGGGCACACGCTTTCATCGCCTGCACCACTCTCGTGAGTCCTGTGCGCAGGGCCGGGGCGGCGGGGTGCGAGGGGCGGCCGGGGGTCGCCCTGACGAAACGGGGAGTCGAGTTGATGAGACCTTCCTTACGCGTGCTCGTGAACGCCGTTCTGCTGGCGGCCGTCGTGACTCCCGTCCTGCCCGCGCAGGCCGACGGCGCGGACGAGGCGCCGAGCCTCGCGCCGAGGACCGAGCGGATCAGCGTCGCAGCCGACGGCACCACCGGCGGCAACCACCACTCCACCGACCCCGTCGTCAGCGCGGACGGGCGCGTCGTCGCCTTCACGTCGTCCGCGACCAACCTGGGGCCCGGCACGGACGTGCGCAACAGCGTGTACTACCGGACCGGGCCCGGGGAGCCGTTGCGGCGCGTCGTGGTGCCGGGGGAGACGACCTCGACACCTCAACTGTCCGACTCCGGGCGGTATCTGACCTTCGGCTCGTACGCGGCCACGACCGCCACGTCCTCCGTGCACGTCATGGACCTGAGCGACGGCAGCGTCGAGCGGCTGGCGCCCGCCCTGGGCGACGGCTACCTGGCCTCGTACGGCATCGCGCCGATCAGCGCCGACGGACGGTACGTCGCCTTCGTCGCCCGGCCCGCCCCCGACCCGAACGGGGCCTTCTCCTGCCGGGTCATGCTGCTCGACCGGAAGACGGGCGCGGTGCGGCGGGTCAGTCGGGAATCGGACGGGTCCAAGAACTTCCATCGGTGCGACCAGATCTCCCTCAGCGCGGACGGGCGCAAGGTCGCCTATCTGGAGGGCTACTCCGGGCCGGCCCCCGACGACCAGGGCGACATCGTCGTCTACGACCGCAGGACCGGACGTACCGTGCAGGCCGATGTCACCCATGACGGGGCGGCGGCCAGCACCTCGTCCATCGCCCCGGTGCTGAGCGCCGACGGCTCCAAGGTCGCCTTCACCTCGATGGCCACCAACCTGGTCCCGAAGCCCGACACCAACGACGGCTGGAACGCCTTCGTCCGCGACCTGCGCACCGGCACGCTCAAGCGGTACGACGGCCATGCCCCCGCCGATCTCACCCTCGTCTCGGACCTGTCCCGCGACGGCTCGAAGCTGCTGCTGAACACGGCGGACGCGAACCGCACCTCGCTCGGGCTGATCCTGCGCGACCTGTGCACCGGGCAGGAGGAGCTGCTGTCGCCGGGGCAGGACGGCAGACCCCTCACCGTGGGGAAGGCGGCGCTGAGCACGGACGAGTCCACGGTCGTCTTCGACTCCTACCACCCCGGCCTCGTGCCCGAGGACACGAACCTGATCGGGGACGTGTTCGTCCGCACCCTGCGCTGAGCCGCTGAGCCGCTGAGCCGCTGAGCCGTCCGACCCAGCTTCGCGCCGTCGGACGGCCTCAGCCCCTCAGCCAGCCCCTCAGCCGCGCACCCCGACCACCTCCGCCAACCGCCCCCACGCCTTCCGGGGCAGTGCATCCCCTGCCCCCTCCTCCAGCACCTGCAGCGCCACATGGTCCGCCCCCGCCCTGTGGAACTCGTCCACCCGCGCCCGGATCCGGTCGTCCTCGCCCCACGCGTACACCGCGTCGACCAGCCGGTCGCTGCCGCCGTCCGCCAGGTCCGCCTCGGTGAAACCGAGGCGGAGGAAGGTGTTCGTGTAGTTCGGGAGGGTCAGGTAGAAGGCCAGGTGGGCGCGGGCGATCGTCCGGGCGCGGTCCGCGTCGGGCTCCAGGACCACCTTCAGCTCGGGGGCCAGGAGCGAGTCCTCGCCGAGTGCCTCCCGGGCCTCGGCCGTGTGCTCCGGCGTCACCAGGTACGGGTGGGTGCCGGCCGTGCGGTCGCGGGCGAGGCGGAGCATCCGTGGGCCGAGTGCGGCGAGGACCCGGCGGTCGGCGGGCACCCCCGCCGCGTCCAGGGCGTCCAGGTAGGTGACCATGGCCGCGTACGGGCGCCGGTACTGCTCCGCGAGCTTCGCGTGGCTCACACCGAGGCCGAGGAGGAAACGGCCGGGGTGGGCGGCCTCCAGCTCGGCGAAGCGTGCGGCCGTGTCGGCGGCCTCGTGCTGCCAGATGCTCTGGATGCCGGTGGCCACGGTGATGTGTGACGTCGCCTCGACGAGCGGGACGGCGTGATGGACGGTCGTGCTGCCGCCGAGCCAGATCGCGCCGAAGCCCAGCTCCTCCAACTCGGCTGCGGCCTCGCCGAGTTCGCCGCGCCGGGCGGGTTCCTCCGAGCGCAGCCCGATGCTCCAGATGCCGTAGCGACCGAGGTTCTGTTTCACCATGCAGGGGCCAACCCGTCGGCCTCCGTGATCTATTCCAGGGGCAGGGCTCCAGGGGCCCGTCGACACAAAATCCAGGCGCATCGTGTCGCATCCATTGACGTCTCTCCTGTCTCACCCTTACCTTCTGGCCGAAGTTACGCACAACGTTCGCAATATCGAACAATCTCCCCCTCTCGAGCCGCCCCCGAAGGGACTTGCCGTGTTCCGCATCCAAGTCCGTCACTGGGTGACGTTGGGGGCCGCGCTGCTGGCCCTCTTCGCGTCACTCCTCGCCGTCCAGCCGGCCGCGCCCGCCGCCGCGGCCGACGGCAAGCCGTACACCAATCCGGTCAAGTCGCAGAAGGGCGCCGACCCGTGGCTGGAGTACTACAACGGCAACTACTACCTGGTGACGACCTCGTTCACCGGTGAGCTGACCATGCGGAAGTCGCCCACGCTGGCCGGGCTGAGCACCGCGCCCAGTGTGCAGGTGTGGTCGGACAGCACGAGCACCCGCAACTGGAACATGTGGGCCCCGGAGATCCACTTCTTCGACGGCAAGTGGTACCTCTACTACTCCGCCGGGCCGCGCGCCTCCGCCTGCTGCGACGACCAGCGGACGTACGTACTGGAGAGCGCCGGGTCCGACCCCATGGGGCCGTACACCTTCAAGAACCAGCTCGCCGGGTCCAACCTGAACCCGGGCGGCTGGCTGATCGACGCCAGCGTGCTCAAGCACGACGGCAAGCTGTACCTGCTCGGCAGCGGTTCGGCCGGCGGCAGCAAGCAGAGCCTCGTCATCGCGCCGCTCAGCAACCCCTACACCCTCGCCTCCTCCACCTTCACCGTCATCTCCAGCCCGACCCTGAGCTGGGAGACACAGAGCGGTGAGGTCAACGAGGGCCCCGAGCCGCTGTACCGAGGCGGCCGCACCTTCCTCGTCTACTCCGCGAGCGCCTGCTGGGGCCCCGACTACAAGCTCGGGCAGCTGGAGCTGACCGGCTCCGACCCGCTGCTCGCCTCCTCCTGGACGAAGAAGCAGACCCCGGTCTTCCAGCGCAGCGACGCCAACAGCGTGTACGCGCCCGGCCACAACGGGTTCTTCACCTCGCCCGACGGCACCGAGAACTGGATCGTCTACCACGCCAACGACGCCGCGAGCGACGGCTGCGACAACGGCCGTACGACCCGCGCCCAGAAGTTCACCTGGAACGCGGACGGCACGCCGAACTTCGGCACCCCCGTCGCCCTCGGAGCGACCATCGCCGGCCCCTCCGGCGAGACCGCGACGACGCCGACCGCGTACACGATCGTCAACCGCAACAGCGGTAAGTGTCTGGACGTCACCGGCGGTGGCACGGCCGACGGCACCAACATCGCCCAGTGGACCTGCAACGGCGGGGCCAACCAGAAGTGGCGGATCGAGGACCGTGCCGACGACACCAGCCGCCTCGTGAACGTCGCCACCGGCAAGGTCGCCGACGTTGCGGAGTGCGCGAGCGCCGACGGCACCGACATCCGGCAGTGGTCGTGGCTGAACAACAACTGCCAGAAGTTCCGCATGGTCTACCTCGGCGGCGACTACGTCCGGATCGTCAACGCCTCCACCGGCAAGGTCATGGACGTCGCCGACTGCGGCACCGCCAACGGCACCGACGTACGACAGTGGTCCTGGCTGAACAACAACTGCCAGCAGTGGCGGCTCGTCCCCACGACTGCCTGAACCGCCTGAACCAGGAGAGAACACCCATGAGACATCTCGCCAGACGGGTCCTCGTGGCCTCGGCGGCCGCGTTCGCCGTGCTCACCACCATGACCACCCCCGCTCAGGCGGCCGCCCCCGCGTCCCCCGCCGTCACCTTCACCAACCCGATAGCCACCCAGCGGGCCGACCCGCACATCTTCAAGCACACCGACGGCTACTACTACTTCACGGCCACCGTCCCCGCGTACGACAGGATCGTGATGCGGCGGTCCACCACCCTCCAGGGCCTCGCCACGGCCGCGGAGACCACCATCTGGACCAAGCACGCCAGCGGTGACATGGGCGCCCACATCTGGGCGCCGGAGATCCACTTCATCGACGGCAAGTGGTACGTCTACTTCGCGGCCGGCGCCTCCAACGACATCTGGAAGATCCGCCCGTACGTCCTGGAGACCAGCGCGGCCAACCCGCTGACCGGAACCTGGACCGAGAAGGGGCGCATCTCGCTGCCCCTGGACACGTTCTCGCTGGACGCCACCACCTTCACCGTCGGCTCCACCCGCTACCTCAGCTGGGCCCAGAACGACCCCGCGGTCGGCAGCGGCACCAACCTGTACCTGGCGAAGATGTCCAACCCCTGGACCATCAGCGGCAGTCCGGTGATGATCTCCAAGCCGGAGTACTCCTGGGAGACCGTCGGCCACCGTGTCAACGAGGGCCCGGCCGTGATCCAGCGCAACGGCAAGGTCTTCATGAGCTACTCGGCCAGCGCCACCGACGCCAACTACTGCCTCGGCCTGCTGACCGCCTCCGGGACCGCGGACCTGATGAACCCCTCCTCCTGGGCGAAGGGTTCGGCGCCGGTCTTCAAGAGCAACGACCGGACCGGCCAGTACGGCCCCGGCCACAACACCTTCACCACGTCCGAGGACGGCAAGTCCGACGTCCTCGTCTACCACGACCGCAACTACAAGGACATCAACGGCGACCCGCTCAACGACCCCAACCGCCGCACCCGCTACCAGAAGCTGTATTGGAACGCCGACGGCACACCCAACTTCGGCATCCCCGTCGCCGACGGCGCGACCCCGGTCCGGTTGTCCTCGTTCAACTACCCGGACAAGTTCATCCGGCACTGGGAGTACCGCGCCAAGCTGGAGGCCGACGTCACCAACCTGGCCGACTCGCAGTTCCGGATCGTCACCGGGCTGACGGGCAGCGGCACGGTCTCGCTGGAGTCGGCGAACTTCCCCGGCTACTACCTCCGCCACAAGAACAACGCGGTGTGGGTGGAGAAGGACGACGGCACGGCCCTCTTCGACGCCGACGCCTCCTTCTTCCAGCGGGCCGGTCTCGCCGACACCGCGGCCGGGGTCTCGTACGAGTCGTACAACTTCCCCGGCCGGTACATCCGGCACTACGAGAACCTGCTCCACACCCAGCCGGTCAGCACGACCCTCGACCGGCAGGACGCCACGTTCTACAAGGAGTAGACCCGCCGCAGCGGCCCCTCACTCCGGCGGGGTGACCCGCACCAGGCCCGACTGGTACGCCATGACGACCAGTTGGGCCCGGTCGCGGGCCCCCAGCTTCGTCATCGCCCGGTGCACGTGGGTCCGTACCGTCAGCGGGCTGACGTACAGCTTCTCCGCGATCTCGTCGTTGGAACTGCCCTCGGCCGCCAGGGACATCACCTCGCGTTCGCGGCTGGTGAGCGTGCTCAGCCGGTCGGGGGTGGTGAGGCGGCTGCCGGGGGCCGGGGCGGCGAGGAAACGGGTGATGAGCGTGCGGGTGGCGGCGGGGGAGAGCAGGGTGTCGCCCGCGGCCACCGTGCGGATGCCGTCGAGGAGCAGATCGGCGGTGACGTCCTTGCCCAGGAAGCCGCTGGCGCCGGAACGCAGCGCCTGGGCCACGTACTCGTCGATCTCGAAGGTCGTGAGGATCAGGACGCGGGTGTCGGCCAGTTCCTCGTCGGCGCAGATCACGGACGTGGCCGTGAGCCCGTCGGTGCCGGGCATCCGGATGTCCATGAGGACCACGTCGGGGCGATGGACACGGACGAGGTCGACCGCCTCCTGACCGTCGGCGGCCTCGGCGACCACCTCCATGTCCGGGCAGGAGTCCACGAGGATCCGGAACGTGGCCCGCAGCAGGGCCTGGTCGTCGGCGAGCAGGACGCGAATGGTCATGGTGCAGTTCTACTTCCGCAGGTCATGGGTGGCTGCCGCGTCCGGTTCGAAAGTGGCGGGGCGGGTGCGGGCGCGGGGGCGCAGAGGGAGGTCGGTGGTGACCTCGAAGCCGCCCTCGGGACGGCGGCCGGCGCTCAGGCAGCCGCCGACGGACTGGGCGCGCTCGCGCATGCCGATGAGCCCGAAGCCCCGGCCGGGTCCCGGAGGGCCGCCGGGGCCGGGCGCGCCGTCGTCGGTGACTGTGATCGTCAGATGGGACTCCTCGTAGACGAGGCGGATGTGGGCCGCGTCCACCGCGGCGTGCTTGCTGACGTTGGTGAGGGCCTCCTGCACGATCCGGTAGGCGGTCAGGTCCACTCCGGGGTCGAGCGGTCCGGGGACGCCCTCCGTGGCGACGGTGACCGTGAGACCGGCGGACTCGCAGGCGACCGTCAGCTCCGGGAGCCGGCCGAGCCCGGGGGTGGGCGCCAGCGGCGCCTCGGGGTCGTCGGGCCTCCGCAGCACCCCGACCGTGCCCTTCAGCTCGCGCAGTGCCGCCGAGGTGGTGGCGGTCAGGTCGGTGAGGATGCGGTGGGCCTGCTCCGGGTCCGTACGGGTGAGGTGCGCGGCGGTGCCCGCCTGGGCGTTGGCCAGGGCCAGATGGTGGGCGACCACGTCGTGCAGGTCACGGGCGATGCGCATCCGTTCCTCGGTGACCCGCAGACGGGCCTCCTCCTCCCGGGTGCGCTCGGCGTGCTCGGCGCGGGACTGCACCGACTTCAGATAGGCCTGCCGCGCCAGCGTGCCCCGGCCCGCGGCGAGCGGCAGCAGCAGCCAGAACGCGGGGCCGATGGTCCTGAGCACCAGCGAGAGCTGGTCCATGGAGTCCGAGAACACCGCGGCGAGGGTCATCGCCGCGATGGTGGTGCAGCCGTAGACGCGGGTGGTCCGGCGGTCGGTGAGCGAGGCCAGCCAGTACAGCGACGCCATGATCGGCGCCAGCAGCAGGGGGGTGAGCAGATAGCCGAGCGCGACGGCGACGCAGGTGCAGACGGCGGTCACGACGAGGGTGACGCGCGGGTAGGCGCGGTGCTTCAGCAGCGCGAGACACGACACGCCCATGAGCGCCATACCGACCTTGTCCTGGTCCGGCGGCCTCGCGCCCGGCAGGGTGAGCGCGCTGCCGAGGGTGGCGCAGCCCATCAGGGCCAGGGCCAGGACCAGGTCGACGACGACGTGGTGGCGGTCGGAGAACTCCTCCAGACGGTCCGTGTAACGCCGTTCTTGGCTGAGAGGACGAAGGCTCATCGGTGACTCCGGTCGGGGGACTGGGACCATCGTGGTCGACGTGGTGCGCGAACGCCCCGGGGGCCGCCCGTGGCCTT